>NZ_JADEXP010000579.1 GCF_015207065.1 Leptolyngbya cf. ectocarpi LEGE 11479
TCTTTTCCATGGCCTCCTACAAACGTCGCAAACTCAATCAGCATCTGATTGACAGGTTTATTCGAAACTTAGACTTAGACGAGACTTTGATTAAATCACATCCCAACTTTCCAAGTCTTTGTGACTACGGGGTTCTAGTCTCCTAATTCTGTCCGGAGTATTGTTTAGGATAGAGTTGAAAGCAGAAAATGTTCAAGTTATTTTTTCATAAGTTAGGGCGAACGCACACATATCTTAATGATGGATGCAGGGATTGAAAGCATCAGTCTTAGGATGACGATGGTCTCTAGCAATCTCGGTACATCTAGACATGTCTAGCCCATCCCTTTCCCTACTCAAATCGCACTTCGGGTCACTGGATGACCCACGAGCCCAACACAGTATTGACCATTTGTTGATTGATATTGTAATGATCACGATCTGTGCTGTTATCTGTGGTGCCGAGAGTTGGGTCGAGGTGGAGAACTATGGAAAAGCCAAACACTCTTGGCTCGGCACATTTCTAGAATTACCGCATGGGATACCGTCTCACAATACCATTGAGCGTTTGTTTGCACGTCTGCGATCCGAGCTAGTCCAAGAGTGTTTTTTAACCTGGGTGAATGCCGCGTTTTCGCTGAGTCAGGGACAATTGATTAGCCTTGATGGCAAGACTCTGCGTGGGAGCTATGAGCGTGGTGGAAAGCGAGGCATGATTCATATGGTGAGCGCCTGAGCGAGTGAAAATCGAATTGTTTTGGGTCAGCGCAAAGTCGACGAGAAATCAAATGAAATTACAGCGATTTCAGAACTCCTAAACGTGTTAGACCTAGAGGGTGCAGTGGTGAGCATTGATGCGATGGGCTGCCAAACCGCAATTGCTGAAAAAATTGTGGCCCAACAAGGAGACTATGTTCTGGCGCTCAAAGGGAATCAGGGTGATCTTTTGGAAGATGTGAGCGAATTGTTTACACAAGCCCACGCAAAAGCAGTTGACGGTATTGAGCATGACTATTATGAAACCCAGGAAACCGCTCATGGCCGCCAAGAGCTTCGTCGCTATTGGGTGATGGGCCAAACTGACTATCTCATCGGTGCTGAAAACTGGGCCAAGTTAACAACGGTCGGGTGTGTCGAATCTCAACGACAAGTGGGTGATACCATCAGTCGTGAGATGCGTTACTACCTACTGAGTCTACCGTTGGATGCACAGCGCTTTGCCACCGCTGCTCGGAGGCACTGGGGCATTGAGAACCAACTTCATTGGATTCTCGATGTCGCTTTTCGAAAAGACCAATCTCGGGCTACAGCAGGCTACAGTGGTGAAAATTTAGCGGTTATTCGACAGATTGCCGTTAACTTATTGTCGCAAGAAAACTCCGCCAAGGGCGGCATGCATGCAAAGCGACTCAAAGCAGGATGGGATGACCAATATCTTTTCATGGTGCTGGCACAAGGAGACAACGCTAGTGCCAGATTGTAAAGAAACGTATGCGTTTGCCCTATTCATAAGTCCTAACGCTCGATCAGCGTCTGGTCAATTCGTTAGCCAATAGCTCCTATGATGTTCGACTGTTTAACAATTTTAAGTTTGAGATAGACGTTTAAGCTCTTTCTCTCCTTATGGAAATAACTATTTTCTGGCATTGTTCAGCGCAGGACCAATTGCAGCAGTCTCAACTTAAGTTGCATGGAATCAGGTTTAGCAGCGTAAAATAACCTGACAGCTATTTTCTCTCAGCCACAATGCCAGATGCAGCCAATCAGCTTGCCCGAGCCGCCTATCAACTGGGGCAGCAGGCCTTTGAGCGGGGCCGATATGCAGATGCCGTAAACGCTTTTGAGCAGGGCCTAGCCGAAAAGCCAAGTATCTCTCTAGATGGTGAGCTAAAGCTCTGGCTAGTTAATGCCTTAGCTGCTAGCGATCGTCGTCAGGAAGCGATTGAACTATGTGGCCAGCTGGCTCGCCATCCAGATCTGGATGTTAGAAAGCAAAGCAAACAGGTCCTCTATATTATTCAAGCACCCAAGCTGGAGGCCAAAGAAGAATGGCTGACCAAGATTCCCGATTTGGCCACGCTAGAAAATAGCGAAGAAAAGCCCTGGCAAAAAATTCCCACCAAACCCCGACCGCTCAAACC
>NZ_JADEXP010000580.1 GCF_015207065.1 Leptolyngbya cf. ectocarpi LEGE 11479
TATTTTCTCTCTGCTTTATCTGAGCGGCAACAGCGCATTCTGCAGTTGTTGAAGGCTTCGGATGATATCTACCTCTCACTCACCGGATAATTTAGGCAACCCTTCCTAAATTTAAGCGAACCGTGAGCTTTTAAGCTTCGGAACGGAAATAATCAAATTTTGGCGAAAGCAAGACGAAAATCGAAAACCATAGAGGATATTGCTATAGCTAAACTATGAGAGCGCCAGTTAGCTATACTTCACAAAAGTCTGCAGCGTCCTCAATGCCTTTAAATAAGCTTGCTCGCTGTGGCACCTCCTATGCCATTTAGCTAGGTTAAGCTGGCATGACTATGGTGGGTCGCATAGTAGCGGCTCTCTGGGTTCCTCGTCTGAGTGAACTGCTTAAGAAGCATCTTAGCCAACTAGAGAGGAATCAGCGAATCGGGTTAATGGGGCGAGGACGCAGAGATTGCAGATATTAACATTCTGATCTATTTTTCCTTGCCAAGGCAGCAATTCTTATACTGAGAATGATTCTCACTCAAATGTCTGATTTCATCAATGTCAAACGGCTAGACCTTGTATCCTGTCGTCCAAACGCTCAGACGTAAAAGTCTTTGAAAGTCCTGATTTCAGTACAAATGTTTCAAAATGAGAATTGCTGTTGCCAAGGGAGGCCTCTTGCTTGAAAAAACGCTATGTGGAATAGCACTGAATTAAGGCTGGTGGGCAATGCTCACTCTAGGAAATATCAAGGCTTTCAGCGAGCCACAAAAGCTTATTTCAGTATTACTCGGGGCGTAAGGCGTTTACCCTTTATCCATGGGAAAGGCATTGTAAATTTTATGAATGCCTTCCCAGCCGTCTTTTGTGCCGGCATTCTGTCGAGCGATTTTTTCGGCTGACTGAATACTAGTGGCATGGACTGCCACCAGTGTTTTGGTCCCCCATTCAGAAACTAAAACGTAATACGCTTTTTGGTCAGAATCTGGTTGAGACGGCATCACGGGTAATCCAACAACAACACTGTATATAACTCTGTGTATCGCTGGGGGTTTTATGCATATTCATTACTGCGTACAGTATTTGTTTGGCACGGCCACTAGTCGGCACGGCCATAATAGGCGACACCTGAGGCCTCAGATGTTGTGGTGCTATCAGTCGTTCCTAACCAGGCCCACATCTGATCGCCTAGGGAAAAGTGCCACCATTCATTGGGATGTTGACGAAATCCGGCGGACTGCATGGCGCTAGCTAGGGTGGTGCGATCGCAATCAAACTGCTCTCCCCCTGGCCGCTCCGCAAAATAATCGGGATAGGACCGCTCTGAAATCTCATCAATCGCAGAGCCCATGTCCACCACCCGCTGCTGGTCGTCCACCAGGGTGATATCGATGGCCGCACCGGTACTGTGGGGTGGTGGGGTGGCCAGATCGTGACTGGGAGCCGCCCAAAACTGATAGACCTGGGCTAGCAAATCCGCTTTTGGCGGACTGGTATTAGACGGGTGTTCCCGCTGCCAGGTGTGCAACAGCTGTTCGTAGGTGTAGTCCACCATAAATTGCTGCACCGCAATGGGGCGATAGGCATCAAAAATTTGAATCTGCCAGCCGGGACTGTTTTCCTGCAAGTGTTCCTGTGCCTGAAATAATGCCTGTAGCACCCCTGAGCGCACATAGTAGGGAGAACGCTCACCATAGGGAGCCCCCAGGGCTGCATAGGGATGGGGGCTCACCACAGCAAACTGCTCTAGGGGGATAGGTATGAGGGGCTCGCCGCAGTCTTGGATGGGAATGCGGTGGTAGGGTTTGGGGAGCATGGGCAACTAGCCGACAGCCACAGGCTGTTTGACCATTTCCACAAAGTTGGCCAGCAGCTGTAGCCCGGTTTTGGCTGACTTCTCAGGGTGAAACTGAACGGCCATGAGATTGTCTTTGGTTACGGCAGCTGTGACGGTCTGGCTACCGTGGGTAACGGTCGCGGCCACGATGGTTGAATCGGTGGTTTCGGCGTAGTAAGAGTGGACAAAGTACACCCACTCGTCGGATGAAATAGTAGCCCAGAGGGGATGATCGGGCTGGGTGAGTTTGAGCTGATTCCAACCCATGTGGGGAATGGTAATGC
>NZ_JADEXP010000581.1 GCF_015207065.1 Leptolyngbya cf. ectocarpi LEGE 11479
ATACCATGCTGAGTCGCGTTGCTAATTCAATTTACTGGATTAATCGTTATGTGGAACGGGCCGAGAACGTATCCCGTTTTGTCGAGGTCAATCTGCATCTGTTGCTCGATACCCCCGTAGGAGGACTCGAACAACAGTGGGAACCACTTGTAGTGACCACTGGCGATCGGGCCATTTTTAAACAGCGCTATGGCGAGGCCACCGCTGAAAACGTGCTACATTTTCTCACGTTTGATGCAGAGTATCCCAACTCGATTCGCTCCTGTGTCAAGTCAGCACGAGAAAATGCCCGCTCGGTGCGAGAAATTATCTCGTCAGAAATGTGGGAACAGCTCAATGAGTTTTACCTGAGGGTAGAAGAGGCCGCCCAGTCAGCAGATAGTACCAATCTCTATGGGTTTTACCCTGAGGTAAAAACAGCCAGCCATCTGTTTGCCGGGGTGATGGAAGCCACCATGTCTCACAACGAGGGCTGGCATTTTGGTCGGTTGGGGCGCTTTTTAGAACGGGCGGACAAGACAGCACGGATTTTGGATGTCAAGTACTTTATCCTGCTACCGGCAGTGGCAGCGGTGGGGAGTCCTTTGGATAATCTGCAGTGGATTGCGCTCCTGCGCTCCGCCAGCGCCTATGAAATGTACCGCAAGTGTGAACAAACGCTGAGCCCCAGCGGCGTTGTCGACTTTCTGGTGCTGCATCCGGAGTTTCCCCGTTCGATTCGCTGCTGCATTTTGCAGGCGGAGCAGTCGCTGCATAAGATCTCGGGAACACCGGGGGGCAGCTGGCAGTTGAGCAGTGAGCGGCGGTTGGGTAAGTTGCGATCGCACTTAGAATACATCACCCTAGAGGAAATCTTCGAAACCGGTCTCCATCAGTTTTTAGACCAACTCCAGAACGACCTCAACCACGTCGGCAGCGCCATCACCGAAAACTTCTTTGGCCTTTCAGTGTCTGCATCATAACCTACGCCTAGCTCACGGTCTTTAGATACGACCGCTAGAATAGTCAGTACACAAGCAATCAACCCGTTGCCATCATGACATCCACTTTACTCAGACCCTCCACGATCCTGCCTGAAGGAATCTGTGTTCAGAGAATTAATAACCTTACCCTTTTTAAATTCACAGAGCAACTAGGTGACCGTATGCAGGAACTCCTAGACGGAAAGAAGAAAGATACGCTGAGCCCCGATGAATTGCTGGAACTAGAAACCATTGGTGAGCTGGACAATATCTTCAGCTATATCAATGCGGTCATGGCAGCTCAAGCTAATGTCGCTGTCTAAATCTCTACTGGAGCAAGTACGTCAACGGGCTCAGTATTGCTGTGAATACTGTCATTATCCAGAAATTTTAAGCACAGCACCCCTGTCGATTGATCATGTCCAACCCCGTTCCTTAGGTGGCACAGATGCCCTTGATAACCTGGCATTAGCCTGTCGTCGTTGCAATGAACGTCGCTACAATTTCATCAAGGGCATTGACCCAGAATCAGGTGATGATGATCCTCAACAAGAGAACAATTCCTAGTATGCCTCTATAAACAAAAATTAGAGCTAGTAAAAACGCCATCACCGACAACTTCTTTGGTCTTTTAGTATCTGCCTAAGAGTATTCATCTTCTATGGCCGCCTTTTCTCACTAACCGGCTTGACGAAACCCCAAAGCTCGTTTTACAGTGGCTCAATGCCGCACTAATTTAGTGCAGCTGTTCTACGCTAGAACCTAATTACTTGGCACCGTCGGCAGGTGCTCGCAACACCTAACCGACGGCTAACCCACGGATTACAAGCCAATCCACGGGCTGGGGTCATTATGCCCTAACCCCTGCGTTTGCGATACTACGTGAGGGGCTAAGGCGTTAGGTTCTGGTCACCCAAACCACACGTCTGGAGACCAGAACCATGTTTCAAGACCCAACTCAGGGCGCAAATGCGCCCACAGATTCGACTGACTTTTTACCCGAATACACGTCCGGACGGCTGATGCTGTTTGGCACTCTGGGGTTTGTGCAGATGTCCATCAAGGAATTACACAAGGCCAACTACGCTGAACCCAACGACTGGAGCCGTCTGTT
>NZ_JADEXP010000582.1 GCF_015207065.1 Leptolyngbya cf. ectocarpi LEGE 11479
CAGCTGCGAGATAGCCTGGGATGGCAGCGACTGGAAGTGCGCGCTAGCAATCTCGGCATCGCTGAACAGAGTTTGCTAAAAGTCGATACTCAAAAGTCTGCTCAAATTTTTGATGTACAAACCTTTGGCGATCGCCTGGATATTCTCGTTGACAATGCCCAGACCAGTGAAACTGAAATTCGTAAACTGCTAGAACAGCATCAGCTAACGATCGACACGATTCGTCAGGCAGCGCCCACCCTGGAAAATGTTTTTGTAACTCAACTACGCCAACAGGGCTCTGATCCCGCCTTTGTTCCATTGCCTCGGCTACGTCCATTGCCCGCCTACGGTAAGGATGACATTGCCATTGGTGCCCGCAACCTGAGCAAAGTCTTTGGAAGTTTTCAAGCGGTTAAAGGCGTCAATCTGGATATCCGCTATGGCGAAATCTATGGATTATTGGGAGCTAATGGGGCTGGAAAAACCACCACGATCAAGATGCTGTGTGGATTGCTGGGCATTACCAGTGGTGAGGTTATACTGGCAGGTCAAAACCATAACTTACGTAGCAGTGCTTTGCGACAGCGTATGGGCTACATGAGTCAGAAATTTACCCTCTATGATGACCTGTCCATCCAGCAGAACCTAGAATTTTACTGTGGGGTTTATGGTGTTCCTCGTCGTCAACGGGTTGACAAAATCAATTGGGTTTTAGACATTTGTGGCTTGACAGGCAAAGCAGACCTGATTACGGGGCAGCTGCCAGGTGGTTGGAAGCAGCGGGTAGCCTTTGGGGCATCGGTTATGCATGAACCTGAAATTCTGTTTTTAGATGAGCCCACATCAGGGGTGGATCCGTTGGCTCGACGTCAATTTTGGCGATTGATTGAAGACTTGACGCGTCAGGGTACAGCAGTGCTGGTAACCACACACTATCTAGAAGAAGCTGAACATTGCAATCGGATGGCATTTATGGCAGCTGGAGAGATTGTCGCTCAAGGGTCCCCGAGCCAAATTAAGGCGAGTCAACCGGGACAGCTGTTTGAGGTGCAGGTTCCTCAGCCTCAGGTCGTCTCCGACTTACTCAAACAATATTTTGATGCTTGGAGAGTATCGCTGTTTGGCGATCGCCTCCACATTGTCCTAGACCAGCCAGACATAGAAATACCTCGGCTGCGCTCTTTACTGAGCGACTTCAATATTCAATCCCTCCAAACGGTGCCATTTTCTCTAGAAGATGCCTTTATTGGCATTATCCAGCGCACCCAGGAAGGTCAATCATGAAGCGCATCTGGTCTCAATGTGTCAAAGAACTGGCTCAATTTCGTCGCGATCGCTTGACGTTTGCCCTGGCCTTTATCCTGCCATTGGGGATGCTGCTCATTTTTGGGTATGCTATCCGACTAGAGACAAAAAATATTCCCCTGGCGATCCAGGACTTTAATCTGAGTCCTCTCAGTCGTAGCTACATAGAACGACTCTTTGCCACCAATCAGTTTCAGGCTATCCCATGGTCAGGAGAGGGAGATCCGGTGACCATTATTGATCGGGGGCAAGCCAAGGCTGCGGTGGTGATTCCCCCTGATTTTTCCCGCCGCATCAAGGCTCAAAAATCGACTCCTATCCAAGTTTTAGTCGATGGCACAGATGTTAATAATGCCCGAGTTATTCGCAACAGTATTCGAGCGACGACTAGCTTTTTCTTGCAAGATCAGGGATTACAGTCTAAATCGGCTAGTGTCGTTGCCCGAATCCGGCTCTGGTTCAACCCAGGGCGTAAAGAGTCTCTCTTTATTGTGCCAGGACTCTATGCTGTTATCTTGGCAATCTTTCCGGCTTTATTGGCTACCCTTGCCATGGTGCGTGAGAAGGAGCAAGGCACTATTGTGCAGGTTTATGCCTCTAATTTGAGTGCTGTTGAGCTGTTGCTGGGTAAAGGACTAGCCTACTTCATTGTGGCGATGGGGGAGGCTCTTTGCATTATGGGGCTAGGTTCGCTTCTGTTTAGGATTTGGTTTACAGGCAGTCCTATGCCCCTGTTACTAGGACCCTGTTTATTTGCCGCAACCAGCGTCTTTTATGG
>NZ_JADEXP010000583.1 GCF_015207065.1 Leptolyngbya cf. ectocarpi LEGE 11479
TCTTTTCCATGGCCTCCTACAAACGTCGCAAACTCAATCAGCATCTGATTGACAGGTTTATTCGAAACTTAGACTTAGACGAGACTTTGATTAAATCACATCCCAACTTTCCAAGTCTTTGTGACTATGGGGTGCTAGTCTCCTAATTCTGTCCGGAGTATTGCTGAAAAGATTGATGATAAAATCCGCCGTAGAGCCATGCGCTCACTTGCGCTTAACTGATTTAAGTCTTCACGCCCAACCCTATCCAGCAGACGAATTCGGTAATCTTCATTCTTTTTTTCATGGTTGCTTAGCGCAGCAAAGTTTCGGTAGCCTAGGTTATTAGATGTTTCAGACTGTGTATCCTCAGCTACATAACGTTCTTCAAGAGCCTGCACAAGGTCGGTATATTTCGACTCACGCCGCTTCAATACCTCAAGCAATACACCAGCAAAAGGTTTGATCTTGTCTGTTTGCTCGTGATTCTCAATAAGATATGCACGAAAATCACTGAGTGAGCATCCAAGACGTTGATTGAGCCAAGTGGATAACGCCTCAAACACATAATCAGGCGGCACAGTTTCTTGAACTAGAGGGCGCACTCCATCGCAGAACTCGTATTGTACAGTATCTGCTGGAGTCTGTGCAGTCACATTTTCTTGAGCTTTAAATAGCCCTCCCAATAGAACTTCTGCCACATGCATCTGTTGCAGACCAGGCAACAAAGCAGATTGCACCATTCGAACAATAGGCAAGTTAATTTCTGGGCAAGCAGCTAAATACCCTGCAAGCCGTCGCGCCATGGGAGAAGAAAAATTTCGAAATCGTTCTAACCGTTCTTTAGGCGTTAGCCCTATGGTAGTTTGTGCTGACGTTTCACTATCACTTGAACTGGTTGCTAGCCCTATCTGACGAACCTGGACTGGTGAGAGCAATAAAGCCGGTGCAGAGGAAAGCGCATTACCACTAACTATTTGACTCCAACGGGCAATAACATTTGGATCTAATGTCACTACAGGCAACTTTAATCCCACTGAAGAGCTTTGTCGCCATCGACCACGTTGGATAAATATCAGAGATCGATTCACTTGTGCCTGAGATTGATTCACTTGTCCTAAACTGGAATTGGTTACTTGCCCTTTAGTCACTTCCAGTAAAGCTGTGCGATTCCATAACCACTCTGGCAAAACCTGTAGTAATGCCATTGGGCCACTGTTCCCCCATACTTGCAAAATATCTCGGATTTGCTGAGTATCCCAACGGGGCGCAATACAATCACTCGCAACTAAAATGAGCCGACGTCTCCTGGGATCAAGCAATTCTCGTGGATGGCGAGGAAGTTGCTTGGCAGTAGATGGACCATAACCAGAACGAAGGTAAAAATGGGGAGGCCCCAATCGTTGTCCTTCAGTTGTCTTAGTGCTGCCTGTAGATTCTTGAACTTCCAGACTCCACAAACGCACATCTCTAAATACTCCAGACTGAGCCAATTTCCTCCGCAGACTCAAAATGGTCTGTTGCCAAATCACCATGGAAGGCGAGGAGTCCACTACTAAAGCTAATTCCAGCCAGGGTTCTAACTTCGGTTGCAGCTTAGGTAGCCATAAATCCGTTTCTGCGATTGCTTTTACCGTCGCTGGTACATCCAGAAGTTGGTCATCTGTAGAAGGTACCAAACGAATTAGTGGACGCAAAGCCTTCAAGATATCTAAGGAATGACGCAATGAAGGTGAATCTGGCAAAGCCAAAGGTGCCCCCGATTCAGTTGAAGGTGACGCCGTGGCTTGATTCTCAGTCGGACGGATTGTTGTCACACCGGACATTCCAGACTGAGGTGTGGTTGAAGATGATGACGTACTGGACTCAAGTGATGACTGAGGCATTGGTTCTACCGAAGACTCTTTCGAATCCACAATAGAATTATCAGATTTTGGAATTGAAGTAGATAAGCCAGAGAAGGTCGTTGGCCCAAACTGCCACTGTTGCAAAGTCAACCAGAGTATGTCAGCAATATCCTCTGCTGTGAGCTCCGTTTGCTTGTGTTCTAGTATTTCGATCAATCGCTC
>NZ_JADEXP010000584.1 GCF_015207065.1 Leptolyngbya cf. ectocarpi LEGE 11479
GTCGAGCTGAATATTTTGCGAGGCCGCAATCTGAAAAATGGGGTCAGTGACTCGGTCGGCCCGAGGCTGCACGATGGTGTGTACGCTGCAGCCGGTGATGCGAATGTTGCGACGATTGCGCAGGTTAGCATTTGTTTGGTGCTGTCCCGGCAGCAGACAAATTTTACCGCCGTCAGTGGGGAGAAACGAGATCGCATCTTCCAGCGAATTAAATAGTCCGTGGCTAGTGCGACCGTCCCCCACCGTCACCGTACAGCAGCCATTGACCTGACACAGCGGCTGAAACCGTTCGCGACAGTCCTGCACTGAGGGCTGCAGCTCGCCGTTAACCAGACTCCAGCGGAGCAGCGCCAGGGGAGCAAAGTACTGTCTGGGTCCCGCCGGAGGTGCCGACTCTAGCAGACTCCAGGGCACCACCTCGGTGGGGGTGTTGGGGCGTAGGGCCAGCACCCAAAAATCTCTCGCAATGCCGACATTGCTAAAGGTGGCGGTCACGCCAGTGCCAGGGATGGCCACCGCCGTTCCCGGAGTAAAGCCGATATCAGGCTGGTCCGCCTCCCCCGAGCCGGTCCACAGCCGCAGATAAAAATACTGCTGACGTTCGCTAGGGTCGCGATCGCTCCAATACTGAGAATTATCCGCTAGCCAGTCCAGCCAGGCTTGGTCAATAGGAGCGGCCAGGGTGAGACTGTTATCCACCGGGTTATAGCTGGTGCCAACCCGAAAGAATTGTCCCTGCAGCTCAGCCACCTTTTCCTGGTTAGGCAAAAAGGCCCCCCAGGGAATAATTTCTACCGTTTGATTGGTCAGAGGTTGGGCCTCCTGGTCTCTGGGTAGGGTTAGAAACCGTACTCGGGTCAGGTCCGCCACATCCACCTGCACCCGGTAGAGGGGAGCGGCGTTGTTATAGCTCCACACAAATCGATTGGGAGCGGTGAGCTGTATCCGCATGGTCTGATTGTCGGCCCCCAAATAGCCGCCGCTGACCGCAGGCCGACAGGGATCTTCTGCGAGGCCATCCAGATCAAACGTGACGCTGAGCCGGGCGGCAGACTGGAGTTCGCAGGTACGCTCGTCAAGGCTGTGAATGATTTCTCCCGTTTCCCCGGACGGGTCAGTTGTCAACTGTCGGGTTAATCGCGCAACGGCTTCGGCACAGGTATCTGCGGCCACATCGGGCAAAATCTCCACCCGTCCCATACGGCGTACGCGAACGGAAGTGTCCGGTCCCCCTAAGGCTCGCTCCAACAGTTCGCTGTCTTCCACCGCCGAAACACACTGTTCCCAACCCCGCAGGTACACCAGGTCATAGCGGACGCTGTCTCCTTCTAGATCCACTGGCGCTGTGGGAGTATTTTCCGCTAGCTGGAGCCAGTCAGTCTGGGTCAAAAAGCTCTGGGAACCAGCGGCTTCAAACCGCAGCCCCCCCAGATAAAAGCTGCCGCTTGCGATCGCAAAATCATAGGTCGCTGGAGTATCTGCTGACGTGTCCACCACCTGAGGCTGAGTGATGCGAAACCCATCGTTGGCGGTGCCTTTGGCACAGAGAATGTCGATCAGCGTCTGGCGATCTAGCTCGTGGTCGAGGCGCTCAAACTCATTCCAGTCCGAATCGAGCATTACCCGCCCCTGCTGCATCCGCACGCTGGTGTAGCGCTTTTCGGGCTGAAACAGAAATCTAGAAATGTCTGCGTGGGCCATCACTATCTCCCTTGGGCTTAGGTTTCATTAATCAACTGGGGGATTAAACCAAACGGCATAAATTCACCAAATTTGGCGTTGAGGTCGTCCTGTTTGATCGGTGTAAATAGCCGGTTAAAAACACCCATTTCGGCACGATTTTCCGCCCCTCGCACAATCTCCGGGGGAGCCAGCTCACTGAGCTGGCCATAGCGCGGATCGCCAAACCGCTGCGAAACAAAAAACAGATTTCGGATTGTCGGCGCGAACACATGGGACTCAAACTGAGGTGGCAACCGGGTCTCCGGAGCATCGTTGGTGGCACTAAACCGGAAACAGCCGTGCTGATTATCCGTAACGTTCACC
>NZ_JADEXP010000585.1 GCF_015207065.1 Leptolyngbya cf. ectocarpi LEGE 11479
CCCTAGAGTTGCGGTCCAGGCCCTACCGCCAGAGCCCTCTGAAAACCCAACGATTGATAACTACACAGAAATGCGGGTGGCCCTGACCAAGCAAGCATCCAGTGTCACCGTCGCAGCATCCCAAGGCGGTGCCATCGTGAGTACAAGTGGGGAGCTGCTCGAAAGCCTGCCTGCCAATGTGGGCTATCAAATCACTGCCGATAGCCGAGGTCTGTTCGTCAACGGTCAGCCCGTACCCACTGCTGTTTGGTTAGAACCCGACAGCGGCTATGTGGCCGTGGGCGATCGCTGGTATCGGGGGCGTCTGCTCTTGGTTTGGCAAAATGGCGGCGTCATGACCGTCAATTACGTCAAGCTTCAAGACTATCTGTACAGCGTTGTGGGAGCTGAAATGTCCGCCAGCTGGTCCATAGAAGCCCTCAAAGCCCAGGCGGTGGCAGCCCGTTCCTATGCCATCGTACACACCGTGCGACACCAGGGACGGACCTATGATTTAGACGATACCCAGCGGTATCAGGCCTATAAAGGCATCGCCACTGAGGCCAGCTCCACCCACCAGGCCGTTCATGAAACAGCCGGAGAATTTATTAGCTATGGCGGCGGAGTGGTGGAGTCGCTTTACGCCGCCAACCAAGACATCGTGAACGATGCCCACAGCGGTTACGGCATGAGTCAAACCGGGGCATTAGACCTGGCCCAGCAAGGTTATCGTTACTATGAAATTCTGTCAGCTTACTACCCTGACACCTCGGTAGGCCGCATTGATATTGGCGATTGATATTGGTGATTAATATCCGGGTTATACAGCCGTTTAACCATGATCAACTCAGGATACTTTCGCCGCCTTGCGAGCCAGGCTACAGGTTAAATTTTGGCCTTCAATCACGACAGGTCCCAAAACCGTATGGACCAGCAGCTTATTTTTTCCAGCTTTAATGACTGGCCGCAGATCGGCTGGTACCATCGGCTGATCGCTTGGAGCCGCGCTAGCATGATTCGGATGATTCATCGGTACCGCAGCTAGTTTTTCCGGATCGTGGTGACGCTTAAGCTGCCGCCGCTGTTCGTGGGTATTACGGTCCAGCCAAACAACGGTATCCGCCAGGGACAGTACGTGTTCTCCTCGCCATGTCTTAACGTAGATCGTCCCCGTGTCACAGAGCATTTGATTGACCGGATACCAGCGTTTGTGACACAGCAACAGCATATCCATCAGCTGCAGTTTGCGATGGTTAATCCACCAGGCTTTCCAAAAGGCTGATGCTTCTTGACAGTGAATTTGATATCCGTCTGGCACACTGTGGCGGTCATACTGGGCAAAGGTGGCTTTTTCTAAACGGGCCTGAGCGATCTGGAATGGGATAAAGTGAGACTCCAGAGCTAATTGATTGATCAGTGCCCAGTAATCAGACTTGAGTCGAACAACAACATTGGGCACGCTGGCTGAAAAACGCCCCTTAGCCAATAATATCCCCTGGTTGGTCAAGAGCTGAATTTCGTCTAACGCCTTTTCTAAGCGCAGTTCACGGTTGGCTAAAAGAGACTCTTCTCCTTTGAGAAACTGTTTGATCAGCGTAATGTTATCAACGGCGTTTTTCATAGGGGACAGCAACAGGTCTATAGAGAGATCAATAGCTAAAGACGACAGATGGTCTCGGAGAAACTCGTGGACATGGGCAATCATCCCAGGGAGCAGCAATGCCCATGACTAATAACAGTATTCCCACCTAAGTTTGCGGATCACGGTGGCGCTATCTTTATCTGCTAAAAAAAGTCAGCAAAAGTACATACCTGCTAAAAACAAAAGAGATGACATCCGTAGAAATAAGGAATTTATGAGATATTTTCGACCCCTGATTCATCAGGCTGTCGGTCACCGCCCCAGCCCTTACCTATCCCCAGACACACCGATTATCAAACTTAATAGCAATGAGAATCCCTATCCGCCCTCACCGCAGATATTTACCGTACTGAAAAACTTTGACGGTGAATGGCTACGCCGTTATCCCGATCCTTACGCCCAGGAATTTTGTACGGCTGCAGCT
>NZ_JADEXP010000033.1 GCF_015207065.1 Leptolyngbya cf. ectocarpi LEGE 11479
TATAAGAGACAGCTCCTGAGGAGGATGAACCTGAACAGCCGCAGCCGGAGCCAGAAAACGACGAGCCAGAAGCCGGAATTGCGATTCAATTTAAGAGTGACTTTCCTCATCTGGCCGGTGCCGAGACGGGCTGCTACGGATTAGAAAACTGTCGCAGAGCTGAGGGGCAAAACTATTTAGGGGCGCTCACAAGCATAATACAGGGTCTGGAAGCACAAGGTTATGAGCTAACGCCCTACACTGGAAATGATGATTCCGATGTGCGTAACCACAGGATTTACAAAATGCGTTTGCCCAACGAGCCAGATGCAGCCATAAAGTATCTCAACGTGTTTGGTGACCAGCCCAAAACAATTGGTGACGGGCCCGAAGCAACCATCTATATCATTACCCCTCGCCTTATTACCCAAGCAGAGCTGCAGACGCTAGAGCCCGGTAGTTAAAAGAGAAAAGAAAACAAAAAAATCTCCGCTGTGTATGCAGCGGAGATCTGCTTTTGAGAAAAGGAACCTCTATTTTTTCTCAAACTTGGTGAATTCTCAAAGACCTATACCCAGTAGGGTGGGCACCGCCCACCAGCCTTAATTCAGTACCATTCACCTATACCCAGCCAGCACGATCCATAATGCGTACGGCTTCAGCCTGATTTTCACCCAGGAGATTTACATTAACGTCATCAGCTTCAAAGGTACCAAAGCCACCGACTACGGCATCGACGGGAACACCTTCAACCACCGGATATTCATTGTTACCCTGGGCAAAGAATGCTTGGGCCGAGCTGCTGGAGAGATACTCTAAGAATTTGACGGCATTCTCTCTATTAGGTGCAGACTTGACCACACCTGCACCACTAATGTTGACGTGGGTGCCGCGATCGTCCTGGTTAGGGAAGAAAACGCCGATTTTCTTGAAGATATCCTGCTTGGCCGGATCCTCATCTTTGGCGTAGCGGGGAAGATAGTAGGTGTTTGCGATCGCAATCGCGCCAACACCCGCCGCTGCCGCCTCAATTTGAGCCCGGTCGTTACCTTCAGGCTGCCGTGCAAAATTCGCCACCAGATCCTCGGCCCAGCTTTCAGCATCCTCCACACCGTGGGCTGCCACCATAGACGCTGTCAAAGACTGGCTGTAGATGTTGCTAGAAGAACGAGTCAAAATCTTGCCCCGCCAGCGAGCATCTGCCAATGCTTCATAGGTAGACAGCTCTGAGGGATCTACCAAATCCTTGTTGTACATCAGCACCCGAGCCCGCTTGCTCACACCAAACCAATGGCCATCCGGATGACGAAGACTCTCGGGAATGCGCTCTTCTAAAATGCTAGAGGATACCGGCGTAAAAACACCCTCTTGATCGGCTCGCCACAGACGTCCAGCATCAACCGTCATAAAAATATCGGCGGGGCTGTTGTCTCCCTCTAGCTTGATGCGCTCTAACAGCTCGTCCGCCTTACCCTCTAACAAATTGACCCGAATGCCGGTACGCTGAGTAAAATCTTCGTAGAGGGCGTCATCGGTATTGTAGTGCCGAGACGAATATAGATTTACCTCACCGGTTTGAGCCGCAGCTCGGTTGGGACTAAATACCTGAGTGGCGGCAAAAGCTGCTGTTGAACCCGCACCACTTATTAACAGAGAACGTCGTGAAAATTTCATAGATTCCGATTCCTTGATTCCGATCTTTGCTGGTTTACTGCCACCTAATAATGTCGAAATCACGCTTAGTCTATTGGGATTAATTATCATCCTGACCAATCGTGACGACCTAAAGACAAACGCAAGACTCCAGAAAAATGCTGTGCAATTAGTCCTGAGAATACAACCACCCAAATGTGAAAAGCATTGAAAAGTCAGGGCTGTTAACGCTGGCCCTGAGCATTAGATCAAACTATGCATCAGACCGTAGCCAGCCACCTATGAATTCACTGTTGGATTTTATTCTCAGTAATTTTACAGATGCCTGCAAAATTATCCCACATAAGCCTATTGCTATCAATAGGCAATAAAATCAATCGTCCATTCAGATCAAGGCATACTTGCCCAAAGAGTTGACTCAACAAGGTTTAGGGAAATGTACATCCAGCCACCATCCGTTGCCCAGACCACCAAACCCCCAAATTTAGAGGCTTTGACTCTTATGACTCTAGACCTGAGGGCTCGGAGCTTTCAATCGATATCACCGTCTAGAGCCAGCCCCTGAAGCGGTTGACTCTCCATAGCTATAGCATTAGATATGCTAATGGTTTCGACTAGCTAGTGAACTTTAAATCAGCCAGCTGATAGTTTATGTCAATTAGATCCATAGAAAATCCGGTGGAATAGGCTTACTCCACCGGACCGTGTGTGTGTCATGAAACGGGTTGAAAACTATGGCCGCTTCTGATTATTTAAGAAGGTCAGCCGCGTTCATCATTACAATTGTGCCCATTCTTCCGGCAGTACGTTTGCCACCAGGTCAAACCCGCCTGCACCATCAGGCGTCAGCACATAGGCCAACCCTTGAGGATCAGGATAGATGCCAGTGGCGGCTTCAAAAATATCGTCATGGCCAACAATAACCGTGTTTTGGCCATCGGCTGGCACGGCTGTTAGTAAAGGCATCACGTTGGCCTGCATTTCCTCGACCTGAGCATCGGTGTACTCTTCAAAGGGTAAGAAATTGAGCTTGGCATTTTTCTCGTAGCGACCAAAGGCTAAGTCGGCTGTTTGCCAGGCGCGGCAGTATTCACTGGAGATTACATCGCCCACTGGAATGTCCTGCTCTGTAAAGGCTACACCAATATCCTGGGCCTGCTGGATACCCACATCGCTGAGCTTACGCTGGGTTTCACAGTCGTTGACATCCATGTTGGGATCGGCCTGGTCAGCATAGTCACGCTCAGTTTGAGCATGGCGGAAGTAGATTACATGGCCGCCTTCCTGCAGTGCGCTCAAGAGTTCTGGACCACTAACTTTATCTTCAAAATCGGCATTGGCCTGTTCTCCAGCACTGTAGTCGGCCCCTTCACCGCCTTCACCGCCCTCGCCGCCTTCAGCTACCTCTGCAGGTGCTTCGGCAACCGTATCAGTATCCCCTTCAGTCGCCGTGTCCCCCCCAGCGCAGGCAACAACAGTCGTCGCTAGACCAACTGCCAAAAATAGCTCGATAGCCTTTGGTGTTCTCATGACAAGTCCTCTCCTGTTTAAAATCTGCTAGTTACAATTTAATGACACTACTGACAACTAATGTCAACTATTAAGGTGTTAGAAAAAACGATTGCTGCTTCAACATAGATATTGAGGATCTGTTATTTTGTAAGTAATAAGCCTGCGGAAGAAAGTCTGTGCCGACAAATGCCAGCACAGATTTTGACGCGTTACGGACCTCTGATAGGATGATGCCTCCTAGGCAATCATCAATTCTCTCTGACAAGCCTTAAGGGCTTGATTGCTAACAAAGCGTTCTCGTCCAGACCAGCGCATGAGCCCATCAGCCTCTAACTGTTTGATAAAGCGGGTGATGGTGACGCGAGACGTGCCGATGGTCTCTGCAATTTCTTGATGGGTGAGTCTAATGGTGATTAGCCGACCATGGCTTGTGGGTTGTCCAAAGTTCTCGGCTAGCCAACAGGCAAATTGTAGCAGCCGTTCTTGCACCTGGCGGCAGTGCATGATTTGCAATAGACGATTGATTTGGGCCGTATGTTTGAGCAATGTCTCCACTGTGAGCGGATAGTCCAATGGCAAACGAGATAACTCTACGGCGCTCAAGCATTGCAGTTCGCAGGGTTCCACCTGGCTAATGGGTACACCGATCACACTGCCAGGGCTCCACAATCCTAGGGGAACCACCTCCCCGTCCTCGCTCCAGGTGATGGTGCGCACTAGACCAGAATTTACTTGCCAAAGGGTACAGGTATCGACGGAGATGCGATCGCGACGTTTTAAGCGATATGGCGGCGGTGAAGACATAATGAGGAGAGATTTACAGCATCGGGCTGACTAATGGTTGAGCAAAGCAGGAATACCTGCTGTTTTATCGAGCTGATCCACCTGCTTCCAGTGACTCAACAACGTTGTTTCAACCAGGCGCGGGTGCTCAAAGTGAAAGAAATGATGACTTTCGGGACAGGTCCACACCCGGTCCCTGGGCTTAAGTAAGGATGTCCAGCGTTCAGCCGCGTCTACAACCGCATCATAGGCACCGCGACACACCAGCAACGGCGGCTGAATAGGGGTGGATTTGATCTGTTGACAATCCACTAACGAATGGAGTGCCAGTCCTGAGTCCAAGTCTTGTGCCAGTACTTGGATCAGCGCCCGCGTAATCTCACAGCTGCGGGGACCAAATAACATGCGCACCATTTGAGCTAGCACAATTTCACGGCTGCAGGGCAACAGCTGTCGTAGCGCATAGTAGTGGGCATGCCAATTCACAGCCGGGTTCACACCCACCGACAGTAAGGTCAGCGACTTCACATTTTCTGGATAGCGCTGGGCATAGAGCCAGCCCACAATGCCACTAAGGCCATGGCCAACCAGATGTACAGGAGGGTTCCCACTGTTCAAATACTCATGTAGTAAATCAATAGCCACCTCTAAACAACAAGGCTCATCCACGGTCTGCAGATATTCCCATCGGGAAACTGACAGACGTTTTGACAGATCACACAGTAGCCGTTGATCAAATCGTTTGAGATGAGGACTCACCGTTAACCATAAGACAGAAGGAAGCTGAGACATAGAAATTACTTAGGAATGGGGATTCACAATTAGGCTCATAATTTTTGGGCTTACAGGCGTTCCATGAAACGCCTCTGCATGTTTTGGATCTTATAAAATCCTTATTTCACGGCGTTGCTAAACCTCTTGAGTTCATTTTGAGCTTATTGACTATTAATATCAATAAGCTTCGTTGCTAGTATAGGGTATCTTTAGGCAAATAGGAATAAGTATCAATAAATAAAAAGCAAAGCATATACTGCTTTGCCAGGGAGAGCGTTTAGTCCGATTGATTGACTAAACGCTGCTAAATTATTAAGAAAGTTTCTAACTAAGCATCCCCATTGACAGTTGAGGAGCTGCGTAACCGGCAGCTAGGGCATACCCCATAAAGCATGAGCTGACAGTCGAGCACATGGTAGCCAGAGCTATCGGCTTGCCCCTGACCGATGCGATCAATATGATTTTCCTGAAATTCTAAGGTTTGCCCACATTGGACACACACTAAATGGTGGTGATGATCCCGCAGGGGGCGGTTGAGTTCGTAATGCTTATGTCCTTCGGCCAATTCTAACTCCCGGAGTAACCCCATATACACCAACAAATGCAGCGTTCGATAAACCGTCGATAGGCTAATGCGCTCGCCATCCCCCTTGAGCACCCCGTGGAGATCCTCCGCACTCAAATGGTTTCCCTGGGTTAGGGTCTGAAAAATTTTAAGGATTTTTTGACGCTGAGGTGTAGATCGGTAACCACGGGCATTGAGCTCGGTTTTCCAGACGTCATCGGAATAGAAGGACATGCGATCGCTCCAGATCTGACCGGCTCTAACAAGACTGAAACTCATTCTTATTTAGATAAACCATGAAGGTCAAGTCTATTGTTCTAAACAAAACGGCAAAATATACTGAAACCTTTATTCAGTAATAGATTTGCCAATGGATATGGGCTTTGTCTTAACAGCTACCAAATGTGATAGCCCTGGGCTATGAGCCAACTAATTAGCTATAGCTTTCAATAAATATATCAGACATGCCATAGTGCATACCAGCTAAGTAGTAAGTAATATCAATAGTGAACCAGCTTTGTCTGTAAATGCGCCTGCCCTTTATTCGTATCAACGATAGTGGGTCTTAAAAATTGGGCATAGAAAGAGCAGCCTCTCCAACAGGACCCATAGCATGTCTAAATTAGCGCCTATCACTCTAGATGACGGCACGATTATCTATATTGAAGCTACTGAACGCGGTGCGCCCATTACCCCAGCCCACGAAAGGGAAATGGGGCGAGTTTCCAAGGGAGCCTTTTCTTCTGGTCTACAAAGTCAGCTGCCCACGGTCAAAAATACAATCACCCAGTACACCCGCTATGTGCTTAATGCGTTCAAAGAATTGGGCAGTGGCAATGTGGACAAAGTCAATCTTGTCTTTGGGCTAAAAATAGCGGGCTCATCGGGTATTCCTTACATTACGGAAGGTAGTGCTGAAGCCAATTTACAAATTAGTGTTGAATGCTCTTTTAAAGATTAACAAGCAAGACTGACAAGCAAGATTAACAACCTACTCCAACGGGCACCACCTTGGCCCGTTGCAGTAGGTTGTCTCCATGACGATAGCCCACATGGCTGATGCGTACAGGATCGCCAGGATTGGCCATGCCCCTGGCTAGCTGATGGTGCTGCGGCGCATAACAAAGCTCTTCTCCAACTGTGCCAATGGCCGTTACTCCCCAGTGTGCCACCAGCCGTTCCACCGGCTTCACCAGGGGCAACAATTTTTTGGCATCAAAGCCGTCCACATCCGTGGCGGCTTTTGCAGCTGTCGGCCAGTAAGTAAGCCAGGATTCTATCACCCCTAAGGCCTCTGATTGAAACTGATGCTGCAGTTCCTGAGCCTGTTGTTCTAGACGCTGCTGCAGGCGGGTATATTCCTGTCGCAACGCCGCTTCTTGCATATTTTCGGGAGCGCTGTCAGGGGTGTCATCAGGGGCGCTGTCAGACGAACCGGAGGGCAGCTGATTAAACGCCTCCAATAGTTCCATCAGTGAACAATCAAGTGCCGTTGCTAACTGTTTGAGTACGCTCACCCGCATGGTATCTAGATTCCCCTGATGCAGCTGTCGAACTTGCCAGCGGGAGACCTCTGCCCTGGTTGCCAGTGCCCGCTGACTCGGAATTTTAGCCCGTTGCATGAGTCTTTGCAGCGTCTGTTGACAAGGAGAGAGCGGTTCTTTGGGCACGGTCATAGACATCAAACGGGCAACTAACGACAACAAGGATGGGGATGGATGCTCTTGAAAAAGACCAATGGACAGAGCCTTTCAGCTAACTTTATCCCTTGAGCGGACAGCCCTCTATCAGCGATGGGTTTTGGACCCGGCATGGGTTTGTGCTTCACAGCCACCTTAGTACAAGATCTAAGCCAAACTACTTTCTAGCAGCACTCCCTGTCCATCTCGTAATTCTAATGGCACTGTGCTACCCAGAGGCTGAGCAACATTAAGACCAGGTGTAACCACAGCAGCCCGCCATTGGGTCAAATCAATTGGCAGCAATGCTGCCAGATCGATTCTGGCGGGCTGTCCTCCTAAATGGCAAACTATAGCAACTTGCTGACGGCTGTTAGGATGTGTGCGCAGACCGTAGAAAACGGTCTTATCGCTATCCTTGAGTCTGGTAAAGACGTCCCGGCTAGCCAGGTTTTGCTGAAGCCATGGATTGGCATGACGATACTGCCGAACCGAGCGATTAAACTGGGTCACCTGAGCGTCCAGGTCGGCTGCATAGCGCGAGACGTTACACATGTCGTGGCAGTCTTCCATATAAGCCTTAGCAAAGGACTGTAAACACGGCACACTGATCTGAGGCGGGTTGTCTAACGTTGTGTTGAGCCGCTGCTGATAGAGTTCAGCCAGGGTGTCTAAATCATAGTCCGGCTGCATCTCCGTAACTGTTTTATGGAGCCAGCCCATGATTGTGCGCAGCTCTTGCAGGCTGGTGACACCCGCTTTCTTAATGCGCCTAAATGCCCAGGATTTTTCGAATAACTGAGGCTTAATTTGCCAATCTAGAAAACCAACTTCGTCAGCAGCTACTTTGAGACCGTAGTAATTGTCAGTGTTCCGAAAGAAACTCCAGGGCGTTCGCATGGTGGCATTTAGAAAGTCCATGGGGATGCCGGGACTAAAACCGTGGAACAGCAGGGCTACCGCTGGATTGTCATAGGCATGTCTAATCACATCGGGCAGTGTCTGACCCAAATTCCAATTGATGTCGGATTGCGGATTGAGTTGGATACCCCGGCGCATGGTGTCATGGTTAGCGCAGCCGCTGATCCAGTGGGCTCCATGCTCCATTACCTCACAGATACGTTGCCATTTGTGCTTCCAGAATTGATTCAGGGTGGGGGTATTGTGGGCAAAAATCAGGGGTCCCCACTGATATGCGTCAGGTTGGCGCTCAATGACATCTCGATAGGTGGCTTTTTCTTCCCATCCTTTGGCTGGCCAGGGACGACCATCTTCGTAAATAGTAAATAACAGCCGCTCGTTCTCTCCGATAGTTTGACGAACGGCACCCATTTCTTCTAGATACTCATCGTCGTACTCCACCTGTCCGGTGGTGGCATTAAAAAATCGAAAGTCTTGAGCCCCATCAATGCGAACGCCATCTGCACCCGTGTTGATTTTTCGACGCTGCATTTCCAGTAGAATGGCGCGAACAGTCGGATTTTGATGATTAATATCCTGACCGTACATGTTTGGCCCTTGCAGGAAATACTGCTGGAGGAGATGTTTAGCCTGGTTGTCGGTGTGACCATAGACAAGGTCATAAATCACCTGAATTGGCCCGGTGGGAAAATTATGCAAAGTGGCAATAAAGTCGATTAATTCATCGGGGCGCAAACTGCCTAAGAGGGCTGGGTTAGTCGCTGCAGAACCGTGTAAAACGGTGTCATATCCCCAGTTTTGAGTATTGGGTTTTCTCAGGTTTACTTCGACACAGTCGCTGCCCAAACTCTCATCCCAGCTCATAAAACCAGGCGTGTCAGGGGCTTGGTACTCAGCAACGGGTTCTAACGGCAACAGCTGTACGGCGTCATAGCCAACATAATTTTCCTCAGCTGGGGTCAGACTGATATTGTTTTTCAGCTTATCTGCAATTTGTTGATAAATCTCTGTTAGCCCTTCTAACGTTCCTGCTGCGGATGCTGTGCCCGCATGGAGCTGCAAAATATTCTGGGGAGGTGCAATCCGAGGCTGGTGGGGCTGCGAAGCTTGAGAGGCTGCAAAATAATCTAAATCGGGGCGCTGTTGTTGCAGACGCTGCACATCATAAAGCTCAGCCGGTGCAAAGACTCCATAGGGCAGGGAATAGGCCAGGATATCTCCAATCGTTTGCAGTTTTC
This sequence comes from Leptolyngbya cf. ectocarpi LEGE 11479, assembly GCF_015207065.1. Taxonomy (GTDB): domain Bacteria; phylum Cyanobacteriota; class Cyanobacteriia; order Phormidesmidales; family Phormidesmidaceae; genus Leptothoe; species Leptothoe ectocarpi. The sequence continues at coordinate 9,105 of NZ_JADEXP010000033.1, forward strand.
CGTGGCTGTCGATGTATTGCAAACAGTAGAAGGTACCGGCCTGGTCGCGAGTGCCGGCACGCAGACCAGAGAATACGCCATAGAAGATGTTTTGATATTTTCGGAGTGGCAGCCGTTCACACTGGCAGGGAATGTTCTGGGTCGGTGCGCGAAAATCTACGGCCTGTCGGGGGGTGAGCGTTGTCAGATAAACCTGTTGGGCGGATTGAATAGGCTCATGGTGAGCCATTTGCGATCGCTGCCAGGATAGGTTGCGACCAATCTCTACATCTGGTACCCAAAATGCAATCTCTGTGAGGCAATCTGGACGATAATGTGCCCCTAAACGTCGGGCTAAACGCTGGGCAGCAGAGGTTTTATCTGAGTTTAATACGTCAACCAGCCAGGTTGAAAAGGCCTGCGTTTCTTTTTTATCTAAGGTTATTTTGGATAGGGTAGCTGTAGAGCTTGTCATAGTTATCTCGGTATTGTTTTTTCGGTGTTGCTGATCCGTGATATTCGCCTGCTAAATATCGGCTAATGGCGAATTCCACGGATCGATTGATCTCCTAAATCATGCAACGGCATTTTTTCAACGATAATTACGTCAGTCAGACAGGTCTTTGTGAGCACATGTCTGACTGACGTAATTGGGTAAAGCTGGACAACACAGGTACGGCTGATTGTTTATCTGCCTATGCGTTACCTGTCTTTCCACTTAACTCTATTCACCTAACAACAGTGGTGGAAGCAGTGGAAGCACTTTCTTGCGGTATGTGCTGCATCAGTTATTGTCAGTCTGGGAGATTGAAAACTGTCGTCCGTTGGCCGATCCTTTGGGGCTATCTTCAACGGCAACACCATCTATGTAAAGAGTCTGGGTCGGATAGGCAAACTCAATGGACCGCGCTTCAAATGCTTCTTTGATAGCTAGATAAATTAACTGTTTCGCATCCATGTAAATCTCGTAATCATTGGTTTCTACGTAGTAAACCACCTCATAGTTGAGGCTAAAGTCTCCGTAGGATGAGAAGTGGGCTCGATCAAAGGTTACAGAGTCTACATTCTCTACAATCTCCTGGATGATGCCAGGAATTTGCTTCATTTGGACTGCTGTTGTTTCGTATGTGACGCCCAAATTAAAAGCAATACGCCGCCGCGCCATGCGCTTGTAGTTTTGGATGCGAGAGGCGGTGATATCTGTATTGGCAATGACTAACTCCTCTCCAGTGAGGCTGCGCAGTCGGGTCGTTTTTAAGCCGATGTGTTCGACGGTGCCAACGAGGTCACCAACCACAATAAAGTCACCTAGTTCAAAAGGACGGTCAAACAGGATGGATACATAGCTAAACAGATCGCCCAATACACCCTGAGCCGCCAGAGCTATAGCAATGCCGCCGATGCCTAGGCCTGCCACTACGGCAGAAATATCGAATCCTAAATTATCGAGCAAAAAGACAAGACCGATCGCCCAAACAATTACTTTAACAGCAGGTACAACGGCGTTGATGGTTTGCTCCATGGCTGGGTCTTCACCCCGCTTGAGCAGATACAGCCTGGCTCCGTACTCAACCAACGAGCCCAATAGTTGGATGACCAAGACTGTGCCCACAGCAACGCAGACAACGTCAAATGACTGTTGCAAAACTGGGTGTAGGGATAGGTTACCGACGCCGATGTAAAATGCTCCTACGCTTAGCAGTAGCAGGGTAGGTTGTTCAATAATGCGGATTAATCGGTCGTCCAAGTCAGTGGCGGTGTGGCGAGACCACTTTTTGATACGACCGACAACGACTGATTTAACAATGCGAATAACTAATAAGGCAACTAGAAACGTTGCGATCGCAATCAAATAATCTTCAACTGTATTACTCAAAAACGCTGTATTGAGAAAATTGTTCAACACGTATTCCTCCATCTCGATGTTTGCAGTGTCAAAGCCCTGGGCTTTGCTCTCAATAATCTATGTAAGCAAAACACAGACCGGTTGTAATCCCTCAGTGGGTAGAGAAAACACCTCGACAGTAGTGTGCCCTGCCAAAATTTTGCAAATAAGTTCGTAAAACCCGACTGCTAAGTTATGAGGCCACCTGGGGCCAAGGCTTTTTATCCCCCAAACAGTTTCAAACCATCGTTTACCAAAGTTTATAGAACCGCAGATGGTTGAGCCGGGGGCAGTAACCTGGAATGACTCGCTAAACTAGATGGGCGAAGTTACTGATCCTCGGCATGGCTCTATCTGTGATCTCAAAATTGAATGTGTTAGTTGGTGCGCTGGTGCTGGCAGGCAGTTTAGCCCCAGCGGCCCACGGCCAGCTGGGGCAACCAACCCAGCTGGCCGTAGAAATTAGCGGGCTGAACGAACCCCAGGGACAGGTCTGCCTGAACCTTTTTGATAGCAGGGACGGATTTCCCAGTAACCGGGATGAAGCACTACAAACGCTGTGTCTAGAGACTCCGGAAAACCTATCAGAAGAGCGATTGCTGGTAGCCACCTTTGAGGAACTGCCCCCTGGCAGCTACGCGGTTTCGGTATTTCATGATGCCAACAGCGATGGTGAGTTTAATCGTAACTTTGTTGGTATGCCTGCTGAAGGGTTTGGTTTTTCTAGAAATCCTGGTGTGCTGACAGGTCCCCCGGATTTTGGTGAGGTCGTTGTTTTGGTTGCAGGAGCGGAAACTCGAATTGAGATTGAGCTAAGTTATTTTTAGGGTGCTTTCGCGTCTGTTATGAGTGATATTTACGATGCCTTTATTTCCTACGGTCGGGCTGATAGCAAGGATTTTGTTGTCACGCTTTACAAACGGCTGACGAAAGCTGGGTATCGGGTGTGGTGTGATTTCAACGATATTCCATTAGCTGTTGATTTTCAAAATCAGATTGACAGCGGTATTGAAACATCCCATAATTTTCTGTTTGTCATTTCACCCCATGCGGTAAACTCGCCCTACTGTGCTAAAGAAATTGAGATTGCTCTGCGGCATCATAAACGGATTATTCCACTGCTGCATGTGGAGCAGATTGATCGCGCCACCTGGCAGACTCGTAATCCTGGTGGTACGGATGCTCAGTGGCGTGACTATCAGTCTGAGGGGGTGCATTCCAGCTTTCCTAACATGCACCCCCAGATTAGCAAAATCAACTGGGTATACATGCGGGAAGGTGAGGATAATTTTGAGCAGTCTTTGACGGGGTTAGAACAGATTTTTCAGCGGCATCAGGCCTATGTGGAGCGTCATACCCTGCTGCTGACTGCGGCACTAGCCTGGGAGCGGCAGCAAAAACAGACGGAATTTTTGCTGTTGGGAGAACCTCGACAGGCGGCTGAAACCTGGCTTAGACAGAGGTTTAAAGACGAACAGCCCCCCTGTATACCGACTGATTTGCACTGTGAGTTTATCACCGAGAGCATCAAAAATGCTCACAACAAGATGACTCAGGTGTTTTTGGCCTATGCCCAGGCCGATGCTGAGGTGATGGATACGGTGCGACGGCTGCTGCGACGACAGGGGTTTACGGTTTGGAGTAGCCAGACTGATATTCCCACAGGAGAAGCCTTTAAACGGGTGGTAAACCAGGGGATTGAAGAAGCTGATGCCATGGTTTATCTGCTATCTCCAGAGTCTCTACAATCTCGCTACTGTGAGTACGAGTTGAACTATGCAGTAGCGCTTAAAAAGCGTGTGATTCCTATTTTGGTCAGGCCCCTGGCAGCGGCAGCTGTGCCTCCAGCACTACAGTCGCTGCAGTATATCGACTTTACCGACAACATTAAACCAGAGGATTATCTGCTAGATGAGAATGAGCTGATTAAAACGCTCAATCAGGATGCTGCCTACTACACCCGGCATAAGGATCTGCTGGTAAAAGCGCTGAAATGGAAGCGACAGCAGCGCAATTCCAGTATTCTCCTGCGGGGATATGATCTACGCCAGGCGGAAGCATGGTTAAAAACAGCTAAAGGGCGTTCGTCCCATCCGGCCACGGCTGTTCATGGAGAGTTTATTCAGGCGAGCTTAGACCATCCACCACCAGCCTCCATTGATGTTTTTATTTCCTACTCTAGCGCCGATGCAGATATTGCCCGGACGCTCAATAGCGCGTTGCAGAGCCAGGGTAAAACCACCTGGTTTGATCAAGAGAGCATTGCAGCTGGGACGGCTAACTTTAAACAAGAGATTTATCACGGCATTGAGGTCTCCGATAATTTTTTGTTTATTTTGTCTCCTCGGTCTGTAAACTCGCCCTACTGCAAACAAGAAGTGGACCATGGAGCCCGATTTAATAAACGGTTTGTGACTGTTTTACATCAGCCGATCCAGACGGACAAATTGCATCCGCAGCTGGCCCAGGTGCAGTGGCTCGACTTTAGCCAACAGCGGGGTAATTTCACCACCCACTTTAATCATCTCATCCGGATTCTAGATACGGACCGCGACCATGTACAAAGCCATACAAAGTGGCTGCAGCGCTCGCTGGAATGGCAGCAGAAAGATCAGAGTCCCGATTTATTGTTGCGGGGAGCGGAGAGTGCGATCGCAACCCAATGGCTCCAAGACACCCAAAAACAAAAGAAAACTCCAGCCGTTACCGAGGGCCAGAAAACCTTTATTACCGCTAGTCAGGCAGCCCTAGAAGCAGAAGCCCGGCGCGAAAAACGACAAACGGTGATTTTGCAATCTCTGCTAGCCGGTGTGAGTGTCTTATTTCTCATTGCTGTAGGCGCGACGGCAGTGGCTTTCAAAAAGAGCAGCAGTCTGGAATTAGATGGGCAGGCGGCCCAGGTCAGTCGCTCCTTGATCACCAAGCCAGCCGAAGGTCTGTTAGCCGCCCTAAACTTGGCGAACAAAAGCCGGGCGCGTCTCTGGAATCTGCGCCCCTCGGTGCGCTCCACCCTGCGCAATGCCATTGGCATCACGGTGGAGAAAAATCGGCTAGAAGGCCACACAGACGCCGTTTGGTCAGCTGCATATAGTCCCGATGGTCTGACCATCGCCAGCGGTGGATTTGACCGGGTGGTGCGGCTGTGGGACAGCAGCGGAAATCCGGTGGGACAGCCTTTGTCAGGCCACACCGATGATATTTGGTCAGTGGCCTTTAGCCCCGATGGCCAGACCATCGCTAGCGGCAGCTCCGATCAAACAGTGCGACTGTGGGACCGTCAGGGAAATCAGCTCGGGTCGCCTCTCGACGGGCACGGGGGCCATGTCAAAACCGTGGCCTTTAGTCCCGATGGCACCCTCCTGGCCAGTGGCGATCAGGCCGGAGTGCTCAGGCTATGGAACCGTCAAGGCCAGGCGCGATCGCTACAGGCCGATGGCGAAAGTGTCGTTTGGTCGGTGGCGTTTAGTCCCGATGGTACCCAGCTTGTCAGCGGGCGGGCGGATGGTTTGATCCACCTATGGACTGCTCAGGGACAGCGGATTAAAACCCTATCAGGACACACAGGGGCCGTGATGGCGGTGGCCGTCAGCCCGGATGGGCAGCTGATCGCCAGCGGCGGCCATGATCAGGTAGTACGGCTATGGGACCGTCAGGGTAACCTGCTGCATGAACTGGCAGGCCATACTGATATTGTCATGTCTCTGGCGTTTAGCCCCAATGGCCAGTGGCTGATCAGCGGCGGAGACGACAATACGGTGCGGGTGTGGAGTCGTGGCGGGCAGCCCATTGGTCCACCGCTCATTGGCCATGACTACTATGTGTATTCTGTGGCTGTTAGTCCTGATGGCCAGACAATTCTCAGCGGCAGTGAGGATGCCACCCTGCGGCTGTGGGATATGGAAGACGTACTGGTGCGCAATCCCCTACCCATTCACGAGGGCATCGTGAATAGCATGGCTATCAGTGATAATGGTGAGACGCTGGTGACTGCCAGTAACGATAATACGGTGCGGCTGTGGACGGGGACTCTAGACGCCATCGTTCCGCCCTTGAAGGGACACAGCGACTCGGTTTTATCAGTGGCCGTTAGTGCGGACGGTCAAACCATTGCCAGCGGCAGCGCTGATACTACGGTACGCCTATGGAACCGTCGAGGAAATGAGATCGCAACCCTTAACCAGCACCAGGCCCCCGTCAACGCCGTTGCCATCCATCCCACCCAGCCCCTGCTGGCCAGCGGTAGTGACGATCAGACAATTCGTCTGTGGGATCTGCAGGGAAATCCCATCGGGAACCCCATAGAGGGTCACGCAGATGCCATTAACGCTCTAGCCTTTAGTCCCGATGGCCAGATATTGATCAGCGGCAGTGACGACCGGACAATACGGCGATGGGATCTGCAGGGAAATCCCATCGGAGACCCCATAGAGGGCCACACCGACGACATCAACGCCCTGGCCTTTAGTCCCGATGGCGAGATGTTTATCAGCGCCAGTCGCGATCGCACATTACGTCTGTGGGGGCGCGACGGTCGCCCGATCGCAGGGCCGTTTAATGGGCATCTCAGTAATGTGGTGGCCGTCACCTTTAGCCCCGACGGTCAGTATGTGGTCAGTGCCAGCCGGGATCAAACCCTACAGCTGTGGGATTTAAATGGCGACCCCATTGGTAATGCTTTGACGGGGCACAATGCCATCGCCAGTACGGTTTTATTTAGTCATGACGGTCAATGGCTGCTCAGCGCCAATAGTGATGGCCTATTGCGACGTTGGGAAGGGGGCACCATTACAGACTGGGTGGAGCGGGGATGCGATCGCATTCGTGACCATTCTATTTTGCAAACACCCGAGGCGGCTGGCGTTGATAGAGTATGCCGATTTTAAAAAATACATCCTTAGAAAGATAAAATCCTTGCAACGTTAAAATAAGATTAGTAACAAAAGATACACATACCCCTATGAAAAGCTTCTGCTCTGCTCTCATCGACCGTGACCTACGCCCCGGTGCCACCAAAGTTGCCCTTGTTGTCGGCACTATCCTTTTCACCCTCAATCACGGTCCCGCCCTCGCCAATGGAAAAATGACCCCCTCCCGCTGGCTGGCTGGTCTTCTCACCTATGGCATTCCTTACTCCGTCAATATTCACGGACAGTATGCCTATCGCAAACGACAATCAGTGTCTTAATTTAGGTGCAGTTGGGAGGCAAACATGAGTACGGCTATGGTTCAACAGCAGCATGAAGCCCTGATTATCCTAAATCCATCTCTTGCCACCCCCCAAGATTTGGAAGCAGCTCGGTCCGAGTTCACCGTAAAACAAAGTATTTCGAACCGAGTTTTTATAGTAGAGGCTGACCAAGCTGAGTTGGAACGCCTACGTCAGCTGCCGGAGGTAGCCTACGCCATTGGTGGAGAGGTGTCTCCTGACGTTAAGGTGGAGCATCTGACAGATGCCGAAGCATTGTTTGTTGATGCTTGGTCAGCCCGACAGCAGCAGGTCAAGCCGCCGCGACCTGGAGACGGTTTATCGTGGGATGCAGCCGGGTTTGCCCCTCCTGGATAGCTCCAGGAGGATTGGTGTCCAGTAAGAGAATCTAGTGAGAGTGGACGCTGCCGCCGCCATCGCCGTCTTGGGCAACATCATTTTCTAGGCTGATGGGGTCGGCCATTACCTCGCCACCGCCGTCGCCGTCTTGGCCAGGTGCGATCGCGATATCACCCATGAACCCACCACCGTCACCGTCTGAGTCCCCATCTGGGATTCCATCCGAGACTCCAGATACAGGCGCAGCCTCAAACTCACCGCCACCATCGCCGTCACTATCGGCAGCATCTGCCGGTGTATCAGCGATCTGACCACCGTCATCGCCCTGGCTAGACGCAAAAACGACATCATCATCACCAACCGCTTCAGCAAAACCACCCACATCGGCTGTCAGCTCTCCAGTGGTCAGCTCTCCCATTGCACCTGTGGATATCGTGGACATCAAGGAACTTCGGGCATCGTTGGGAGCCGTAATATCAATGTCCACCAGGCGGAGATTCTTCTTCGCCAATTCTTCCCACTTAGCACGGAAGCTTTGCCAGGAGGCATTGGTCCATAGATAGTAGCCCTCGGTACCAGGCAGCCAAACACCAGAATAGCGACGTTTGCCACCAAAGTTAGTAATCTCTATGTCCACCAGGCGGAGATTCTTCTTCGCCAGTTCTTGCCACTTGTCGCGGAAGCTCTTCCAAGTGGCGTTGACCCACAGATAGTGACCGCCCTTACCGTGACGCCAGACACCAAAGTAACGGATTTTACCGTTGACTCGACGAATCTTTATATCAACCAGACGGAGGTTTTTCTTCGCCAGTTCTTGCCATTTCTTGCGGAAACTATCCCAAGTGGCATTCACCCATAGATAGTAGCCGTCAGTGCCAGGCAGCCAAACCCCTGAGTAAAGTAGTTTCCCGTTGCTTTCTGTGACTTCTAGATCGACCAGGCGGAGGTTCTTTTTCGCCAGCTCTTGCCATTTGTCGCGAAAGCTCTTCCAAGAAGCATTCACCCACAGGTAGTGGCCACCCTTACCGTGCCGCCAGACGCCAAAGTAACGGCGATTGTTACCCTCTTCTTTAATCTTTAGGTCCACCAGGCGCAGATTCTTCTTCGCCAGCTCTTGCCATTTCTTACGGAAACTCTTCCAGGATGCATTTACCCATAGGTAGTGAGCATCCGAGCCGCTGCGCCATACACCGGTATAGCGCTGGTCTACTAAGGGGAAGCCCAGATGATAGGGAGTGTGGGCGCACATCTCCCAGCTGTTGGACTTCATGATGCAGGGAACGCCCCCATCCGGTGCACAGTTGGCACAGTTGCTGTTAGGACGTTTGTAGTATCCATACCGGCCACCGCACTGGCAGTTGCTGCTGGCATACTCATCGGGGGCACCAAAGATATGCCCGGTCTCGTGGGCAAACAGCCGGTCGATGGTATCAGGACCCCAGCCATCATTGCGATAATCCATTACTACACGGGGTCTACCCGCATAGGCAAAGTGCCCCAGCGGATATTTAGTAAAGAAGGCGCAATAGCCCCAGGTTGTCTTTAGTTTCTTCCGTAGTGCTTCAACATAGTCATTAACCCCGCTAATCCCAGAACCGTAGCCCAATTGAGCCATGGCCGGGTCGCGCCAGAGAGCTTCTTTCTCTTTACGACTTAGACTATCTGCCCCAGGTTGAACCGACAGTGAGACCACTTTGATATCATAGTGCCAGGTTACTCCCGAGGGGCTTTGGCTCGCCAACCAGGTGAGACCATTTTGCACTTCGGCAACAACTTTTGTGCGTTCTGCACTAGAGAATTTTAGGTCTGCTGTCGGTCCTTCAACGAGAATTAACCCCACCGCTACGCTGCCGGTGAGGCGGGTGCTGGTAGCCGCCTGAGCGATGACTCCCTGGGCCTGGGCTTCGGCTGATTCGGCATCGTGGCAGGAGGGTGTATCGGCCACACCCGAGTCCCAATCGGCTCCTTGGTGGCGGCGATTGGCTTTGGCCTCTGCATAGCCATGGGACTGACGCAGGGAAAACGCCTCCAGACCCAGTTGCTCAACCGGCTCCAGGCTGGTGTGTACGGCGGCTGAAACCTGGGTTGACTGGGTTTGTACTTGAGCACCGTGGAGCTGAGACTGTATGGTTTGCTCAACATTTTCAGCGCCAGCTGAGACCAGTACTCGGGTGCCATAGTGGTGCATAATATGACCACCCGCGCTTTTTACTACACTCTCGGCATCGGCAATATTTACTTGTGTAGGGAGAACAATACTTTGCTCATTTAAGTTTAAATCTCCGGCCATGTCTGCCTCTTTCAATAGATGTATCGGTTGTTACAACCGTCGGTTTCATCATCATGAAAGTTAAATGAGATTTTGAAAGCACCCGTATGGGTACCCGTGGCACTTAGGAGATAATTATCTTTCTCTAGACAATATTATGTGAATTTCTCCGGAATAGTTGACTCCATCAGTCTGTCAACACATCCATTAAAAAATTGGCGAGATCATCGCAGGCAATTTGCTGAATCAATTTGTGGTCGACAATATCAAACTTAGCCCCCTGCTCTCGCAAATTATCGTCCAGGGTGACTAAAAAGCCTTTGGTAATATAGTCGTCGCCTACCTGGATCCAGCCAATGCCCAGCTCGTCGTGATGATCTAGCTTTTGAGAAGCGGCTACGATTTGCTTTGCGATCGCAAGCCGGTCCGTCGGCTCACCATCTATCAAAATCAAAATAATCTCGCCATTAGCAGGCTGTTGACCCGTCGCCTTGGCTGCAAAATACTGGTCAAACACCCCTGCTAGCACCGGAGCCAGCGTCAGCCGTTCAGGCATAGGAGCCGAGGCCATCAGCGATTCTAAATTGGCCCCATTCACATTGTAGTGAGCCTGAAAATCATCCCCATCGGCCTGGCAATATACCGTCAGCCCGTTGTCGGCCAGCGCATGGCATTGGCCAGCAATCTCTAAAACTCGAGGATGGAATTGCTGCCACCGCTGGTCAAATCCAGGCGTCATCCCCACCCGCTGCAGCTGTGTGGGTGCATATATTAAGGTGTAGCTACGGTTATGCAGCTGGGCAGGCAAAGCAGTCATTATGTCTGCCATGATCATCAATTCCTCAATCGCAACAGTGGGCGTCCATGGCTAAGATGCCCCTGATACCAACCTTTCATAACAGAAATACATTACGACAGCCAGTGCTCCACCGTCAGTGCCCAGCGCTCATGGTCGCGCCATTCCCCATTAATTTTCAGGTACTGTCTTGAAAATCCTTCATTGACAAACCCTAATCGCTTTACCAAATTGATCGAAGCCTCATTTTCAGGCTGAATATTCGCTTCGATCCGATGGAGTTTGAGGGTGTTAAACGCATAGTTGAGGGCCATGGCCACCCCCTCGGTCATCAGGCCCTGACCGCTATAGTCCACGCTGCCGTAGTAGCCCAGATAGGCATTTTGAAAGCTGCCATAAAAAATCTGGCTCAGATTAGCCACCCCCACTAATCGGTGATCGACCGCATGCCAGATCAGCAACCCTTCAAACAGTTCTGACTGACAGCGATCAATATAGCGCTGACAGCCCCGCTCGTCCTGGGCCGGTGACACCCATGGGAAATGAAAATCTGCACTCCGTTGATGCAAGTCTAGGAGCGCTGTCCAATCATCATCGTCAGGGGACCGAATAAAAACACGCGGGACCATGGAAATCCACCGGGTTCTAGAGGCTCATCGCTTTGCTCACAGCTGCCATGAACGTTGATTCTAGTTGGACCATACCGTCGGCTGCTAGCAAGTTTTGCAGCGCATCAATGGCAGTTTGCTTAAACCCATCATCCCCTAAACGCTGCGCAATGTCTTGTAAAAACTCTTCTCGCTCTTGAACATCATTGGTGGCCGAGCGGACCTTGGGGATGACTCTCTGCAAATAGCTGCCGAACGAAATACCAGACTCCCACGACAACTTGTCAAACTCTTCGTCTAAAAAGTCTTGTTCATCTACGGATAGCTTAGAATCCGAATACATTCCTAGCAGACACAGATCCACCATGGCCTCCCGTTGAGTCTGAGTGACACCACTGGGTTGCTGATTGAATATTTTTTGAAATAAGGCTTGCATCAAACCCTCCCGAATTAACGTTAGATACTGAGACAGTACCTAACGTTAGTAATACATGCTCAGATGCCATATTTCCAAAGGATTGGGGCCTTAGACGCTGACTAAAGAATGAACCCGTTCTCCAGTCAGGCTAAAGGCTCGCACTTCGGTGATTTTCACATCGATAATCTGGCCCTTGAGTTCATCAATATTGCCCTCACAGAAGGTCAAACGATTGGTCCGGGTTCGTCCCATTACCTGCTCAGGATTTCTAGGATTCACATCCTCCACCATTACTCGCTCCACCCGGTTGGCATAGCGCTGGGAGCGTTCAGCTGCCTTGACTGATACCAGATGATTGAGCCGCTGCAGCCGGTCGCTCTTGGTGGCTTCATCTAACTGGTTGTCCCAGAGGGCCGCTGGGGTATTGGGTCGCGGCGAATAGGCGGCTGTATTGAGCTGGTCAAATTCGATATCATCCACCAGCTTGAGGGTGTTTTGAAACTGTGCTTCGGTTTCGCCTGGAAAACCGACAATGGCATCGGCGCTGATGGCTGCATCGGGCACATAGCGACGCACGGTGTCGATAATGCGGCGATATTTCTCATGGGTGTAGCCCCGCGCCATGGCCTTAAGCAGGTCGTTGTCACCGGACTGAAACGGAATATGGAAATGCTCACATACCTTGGGAAGTTCGGCACAGGCTTTGATCAGCCGCTCGGTAAAGTAGCGGGGGTGGCTGGTGGCAAAGCGAATCCGCTCGATACCAGGGACATCATGGACGTAGTAGAGCAGATCGGTGAGGGTATTCTGACGGCGGCCTTCAGGGGTGATACCGGGCAGGTCTCGGCCATAGGCGTCGATATTTTGACCCAGCAGCGTCACTTCGGTGTAGCCCTGCTGACCCAGTAGCTCCATTTCAGCCCGGATGGCTTCGGGTGTGCGAGACTGCTCCACACCGCGTACGCCGGGGACCACACAGTAGGTGCAGCGCTCGTTGCAGCCGTAGATGACATTGACCCAGGCGCTAATTTTGCTATCCCGCCGAGGCTTGGTGATGTCCTCCATAATATGGACGGGCTCGGTGGCGACCACCTGATTGCCGTCAAACACCTGCTCTAGTAAATCGCTGAGGCGGTTGGCGTGCTGGGGACCCATCACCAGGTCCAGCTCAGGCACTCGACGCAGCAGGGCTTCCCCTTCTTGCTGGGCCACACAGCCAGCGACCACTAGGGTGACATTGGGGTTAGACTGCTTTCGCTTGGCCTGTTTGCCCAGGTAGGAATAAACCTTTTGTTCAGCGTTATCGCGAATGGTGCAGGTATTGTAAAGCACCAAATCGGCTTCCAGTGGGTTTTCCGTCCAGTTCATACCCATGTCGTCGAGGATGCCAGCCATCCGTTCAGAGTCGGCCTTGTTCATCTGGCAGCCAAACGTGGTGATGTGATAGCGACGGTTATCCATGGGGATTGGGGGGATGGTGGAAAAAGAGGAGTTTGAAACGGTTAAACCAGTTCCCTATTGTGCCACAGCGACAGCCCCTCTGCGGCGATGGTCTCCGGCTCCGTGTAGGATACCGTTTTCATCGAGGCCAACGGCATGGACACCGCCAAAAAACATGTTCTGGGTCTGCCACCAAATGGGTTCGGCGCTGCCCATGATGTGGGCTAATGCGGCCTGGTCAAATCCGGGTTCTAGGTGGAACAGGTCATTTTCCCAATGGATACGGGGGGCGGCCACGGCAGTCTCTAGGGGCATGTCAAAATCTACCAGGTTTGAGATGACCTGCAGAATGGCGGTACGGATGCGGTTCGAGCCGCCTGAGCCCAATACCAGGTAAGGACGGCCCTCCCGCAGCACCATAGTGGGGGCCATCATGGAGGACATGCGCTGGTTGGGGGGCCACTGGTGAAAGCCGTGGGGATTGAGGTCTTCTTCACCCAGCATATTGTTCATCATGATGCCGGTGCCGGGAATGACATAGGAGGAGCCTTCGCCATTGGAGGTGGTGACGCTAGCGGCGTTGCCGTCGCTGTCGATGACGCTGAGGTGGGTGGTGCTGCCGAGTTTGTTAGTGGTGGCGTTGAGGGATGCGATCGCATCCCTCAATTCCCGCCGATATCGACCCAAATGCCCCGCCGACAAAAAGTCCGCTGCGATGCCAGGCTCCTGAATCCGCGCGTCATAGCCATCGCGGCGGGCCACATTGGTAAACCGCATCACCTGACTGAGCGCCAGCAGATGCTCTGCACTGCCGTGGCGGTCTAACCCACAGTCGGCCAGCAGCGCCAACCCACAGGCAATCAGCCCACCGCCAGCGCTAGGAGGCGGATTGGTCAGCAGCTGAGTGCCGTGGTAGTCCAGACACAGCGGCGACCGCTCAATTACCTGATAGTTAGCAAAGTCCTCAGCCGTTAGGTAGCCGCCTTGGGTGTGGGTAATCTGAGCCGCCATGGTCTGCCAAAAGGCGTCGATGCCGCCAGCGACTAGCTGCTCCAGGGCATCGGCAAAGTCTGGCATATATAGCCGATCTCCCGTCTGCAACAGCTCACCCTGAGGTGCGTAGATTGCCCGTGAGCCAGCCGTTGCCAGTAGAATAGGCTTTAGTAGCCCATAGACATAGGCAAAAAAGTCGTTAACGATGACACCTTGTCGAGCGAGTGCGATCGCAGGCTTTACCACCTGCTCTAACGACAGACACCCCAGCCTTTGATGCACATGCACCAGCCCTTTGAGCACCCCCGGCACTGCCATTGCCCCCAGACCAATGTGAAACTCCTGCACCGTATCGCCAAAGTCAGCACAGATCGGGTAAAAATCTAACGGATGCACCAGCTGCTTACTGGCCGGAGTCTGGGTAAAAAAATCAAAAAGTACAGGCTCACTATCTTTTGTGTGGGCCAGCAAAAAACCGCCCCCCGCCACCGACGTCAGCACCGACTCCGCCACACAGGAGGCCAGCACTCCCGCCACCGCTGCATCAAAGGCGTTGCCGCCCTGATTCAAAATTTCAACCGCAGCCGCAGCCGTTTTTTCATGGCCTGCTGCAACGACTCCACCCATGGCGCTTAATCCTATTCCATCGATAGCCAACGTATCAGAAACAGCCCCGTCGGCAACGGATATACCGGGCTGCTTAGGCCAATACACAGAAAATCATAAACAGAGCAGCGATTTAACCAAAATTCTCAATCTTTACTTAAGTTCTTGAAAATCTGTTGTAATAGTCTCGAAAACTGTCTCCTAAATGCAATATTTTCCACAAATAGATTCAGCACAAACCTTTGACAGCTGAGGCTACAGCGTTAACTCGGTTCACATTTAAGAATCACTCAACACTTTTTAAGATCGTAAACTTTGGTCTACAAACCTCAACGCGTTACCCCAATGATCTATATTGAAGTTGGAGCGAATCACATCGCTTCCCTGGCAGATTAAACAGCTAGAGAAAAACGACAAAAGAGGTAAAGCTGTTGCATAGTAGTCTGTCTCGTTTAGATCAACACCCAATCGGTCAAGCTGATACATCCTATCGCTGTTAAATTGGGAGCCATGCTGACGTTGTTATGTAATATGCTCAAAGGGCCGTTACACAACAGCAAGACGTATCTCCAAGTCATAGCGAACTAAAAGAAAGGATGTTCTTCAGGGAGGCAGTTGGGTGTTGTACTTTTAAAGTTTCTCCAAAGTTTCTCCGTGGCTGTTCTCACCAGTATCTAGCAGACTCTTCATAACCAGTTACCCACAAGGACAAAAGGACTCCAGAAATAGGGAGATGCTAACTGTGGGTCTTGCATCAGGGCTAATTGGGCCTGGCGAAAGGCCTCAGCTTTAGTCGTGCTCGGTTGGGCCAAGGCCTTATAGAACTCGGTTGATCACAATCAGTAATAGGACGAAACGTCAGCCCATGATGAACTAATGTATCTCCTGCTAACCACGGTCGCGTTGAGAGAGAAATCATAGGGACTACCAATTAGGGAAGATCAGGTTTAAATTCAGGCTTATTCAGGTTGCAAAGCTTATATCTTCAGTATTGAGCTAAGGAAGAAGGATTTTATAAAATCCTAAAAATATGCCCTACTTTTGCCCTTAGCAGAGTTTTCGATCATTGTCATTTACTTCTATATTGTTGTGTAAATAAAGGCCAGCCCAATCACAGCCATGGCGCATCAGTTTCTTGAGTTCCAGCTGCAGCGTCCAAAGCATAACTTTTCCATCCGCACTCGCTGAGGCTATTTGGCGATTGTTCGGATGAAACGCGACATTAAATACCCAGTCATTGTGGCCCACTAGAGTTAACAATAAGCTCCCATCTAATTGCCAAAGTTTGATGGTCTTATCTCCACTGGCCGATGCCAGCAGTTTGCCATCGGGGCTAAAGTTAATGCCATATACCCAGCTGCCATGGCCAGTCAGGGTTTTCATCAATGTACCCTGCAGATTCCAAAGGCGAATGGTCTTGTCATAACCGGCCACTGCTATGATTTGACCATTGGGGCTAAATTCTACGGCCCGATTCCAGGCCCGATCACCATCATCTAAAATAAAACTGCGTTATGGCGTAGGTTGTACCCCCGCAACAAAATGCTAGGATTCCGATACTGTCGTTTCCACTTGAGTGCTTGGGTGAGTAGCCGCTTGTGCTCGTTGTGGTAGTCAGCCCCATGGCGCAAAATCTTTAGCAGTTTAGCAATGTCGTCCTCATCCTGCTTCGATGTAGTATTATCAGAAAAGTTAATAAACTGTAGCGTTCGCTGGCAAGGCGGCAGCTGTTGTAAATCTACTGGTTTTATCAGTAGCGGGATAATCCGCTTATTGAGCAGCTGAGCATAGGCGATCTCCCGCTGGCAATAGGTGGACTCGCAGCTGTTCTCGAAAGGGCTTATCTGCTTCAGCATGGGCCAAGTACACCTGGGTCATCAGGTTATTAGCGTTTTTGGTGCTCTCGGTAATAAACTTACAATGTAAATCGGTGGGAAGACAGGGAGGTTGTTCATCTTTAAACTGAGTGGTGAGCCAGGCTTCCGCAGTTTGGCGATGTTCACCGACGAGTAAATAGCGGGATTGTTTTTGATGCTGCTGCCACCACAGGGCCTGGTTTAGTAAAACGGTGTGGCGATGTGCATAGGATTGCTGGCTTTGGAAAATGGTGAATAACCCTTGCAGAACCTGGGCTAGATCATCGCTGCCTGCGCGACTGTAAATCCAGTTTATTTTTGCGATCGCAGGATGCATATTAGCAAAACTAGACTGTTTGCCAGCGGCTACATAGGCCTCCCATGCCTGATCAGTCCCCTGGGGATTTCGTTGTTGCCAGATGTCCCGACTAATTTCCTCCACATGCAACAGAGGAATAATTTGCTTATGCCGCAGTAGCGCTCGCTCGATCTCTAATCGACAGTAGGGAGAATTGACCGCATGGGGTGAAATAATAAACAGAAAGTTATCCGCCTGGTCAATGCCCGTATCGATTTGCTTTTGATAGTCCACCCCCAGGGGAATATCTTCAAAGTCAAACCACACCTTGAGTCCCTGGGCGACTAGATGATCCCTTAGTGTCTCAACAAAGGCTTTGCTATCTGCCCGACCATAGGAAATAAAAACATCGTGGTAGTGAGGCATAGGGCAATGGCGGCACTAAGGTAAAAATCAGGCGTAGGTCGCCAAAATTAAAACTGGTATTGGAAAACATTTAAAATTATGAAGTCAAACTTCGAAATCGAGCCTATTTTTTGAATTTCGTAACGGTCTTCAATTTCAGGTTAGCTGAGGCAGTTACCCATTGTCTCGTGTAACATCACACCTAGTGGTGATCCATATTCGACACGATCAACCGTTTCACCTAAGCCCGAAAACAAGATTGTTATTTAAGGGAGGCACCCGCGATAATTGGTGAGATCGCGACACTACTCTCCTACTATGAATTTTCTAAACGGTATCACCTGGCTTTTGCTTTATGAGTTAGTTGGCGAGGTCAGTGTTTTAATGTTGCCGATACCGATACCCGGTCCCGTGGTCGGTATGGTATTGCTGTTTCTCACCCTTTTGTTACGGGGGCGCTCAACGGCGGCCTTAGATGCGGCGGGAACGACGCTGTTGAGTCATCTGTCGTTGCTGTTTGTGCCGGCGGGGGTGGGGCTGATGGTTCACTTTGAGCGGATTGCCCAAGAGTGGGTTGCCATTGGTACGGCCTTAGTGCTGAGTACCGGGGTTGCGATCGCAACCACTGCTATCACCATGCAGCTGGCCACTCGTTATTTCACCAGAGGGGTAAAAACTAATGGATAATCCCGATTTAGCCGCCATTTGGGTCTATCTATCGGCGTCTCCTTTGCTGGCGTTAACCCTCACCCTAGTGGCCTACAATATTGCCCACAGGCTCTATGTCTATTCCCGACATCATCCGCTGCTCAACCCTGTCGTCACATCGGTAGCAGCGCTGATTGGTTTTCTGTTGCTGACAGACACATCCTATGACACCTATTTTGCCGGAGGGCAGTTTATACACTTCCTCCTAGGTCCGGCAACAGTTGCCTTAGCGATTCCTCTGTACCAACAGGTTTCTAAACTAAAAAAACTCTGGCTGCCCATCATGCTGGCCCTCATGACCGGTGTGACCATCAATGCCTTGAGTGTTGTATGGATTGCCCGGTTTCTCGGGGCCAGCGTCCAAACCCAAATCTCATTAGCACCCAAATCGGTAACAGCGCCCGTGGCCATGGGGATATCGAAACAAATAGGGGGGCTGCCCACTCTGACCGCCGCTGTGGTGGTTCTCACCGGTATCCTGGGGGCCACCTTAGGGCCAAAGCTTTTGCACGTGATGCGTATTCAAGACGACAGTGTTAAGGGTATTGCCATCGGGGTGAGCGCCCACGGTCTTGGCACCGCCCGTTCTTTTCAAGTCAGTGCCGAGATGGGAGCCTTTTCGGGTTTGGCCATGGCCCTATCGGCATTGGCTAGCGCCCTTGTTATTCCTTGGCTCCTAAGCAAAGGGGGTATCCTTTAGCAGAATACCCCCTGAATGCTATTTCAATGTATCTGTTGAGCGGACCCACTAATCGTCGAAAGAATAGGTTTGGGAGCTGAGCATAACAGTTGCTAACCAACCAACAATAATGACACCCAAAAACATACCAAACATGATGTTATCTCCTAGTTTTATTCGAGCAGTCGTTTGTAAAAGCGTTGTAGATTAAAGCAGATTCAAATCAAGGTGTGATGACTGATTTGGCTTTATGTAAACAATTGTAACGCGATAATTCCTGTTTTGTTAGAGGGGATGCATTTCATTTTCCTTTGATAACCATTTAGAGACGCGTGCACTAGCGCTATCCTGTTTTGTCTGCCCCTAGCCAACAGGTGCTTCTTCCGGTGTAGCCTCTGCCTGGTCTTTCAAAGACCATTGCAATAAGGGAGGAGCCACAAATGTGGTCAGGATGACCATGACAATGATGGCCGCTTCCAACGGTTTATCTAGCACACCGCTGGCGGTGCCGATCCCAGCAAAGACTAGGCCTACTTCTCCCCGTGGAATCATGCCAATACCAATGGCCAAACGATTGACGCCCTCTTGTCCAAAGACGGCCCAGCCAGTGACGACTTTTCCGATAATGGCAACGGCAATCAGGAATGTAGCGATGACTAGCCCGGCGCGATTTTCAGCGATGGCAGGGTTCAATACACTCAGGTCTGCCTTGGCACCTACAGTGACAAAGAAAATCGGCACCAGGATATCGGCAATGGGCATTACTTGCTGGTCGAGTTCCTTACGCTTGTCGGTTTCATCTAACACCAGGCCAGCTGCAAAGGCACCCAGAATCGCCTCTAGATGAATCACATTGGCAAGGAAGGCCATGACTAGGGCAAAGGTAAAGGCTGGAATCAACAAAGCGCCACGGGTTTGCAACTTATCGGCAATGGCGACAAAGCTTTTGTTAAAGAATTTACCCAGTAGCACCGACCCCAACAGAAAGCCACTAGCGCTGACGATTAAATAGACTACGTTGAGCAGGTCAACATCGCCTGTTTTTGCCAAACTTGCTACTACGGCCAGGATGATAATGCCGAGGACATCGTCAATGACAGCGGCGCCAACAATGATTTGTCCTTCAGTGGATTTGAGATGACCGAGTTCAGACAGCACCTTGGAGGTGATGCCAATACTGGTGGCCGTTAGGGCTGCACCGGCAAAAACTGCAGGGATGACCGGCACATGAAACAAAGTAACTAAGCCGACGGTACCCAAAATAAAAGGAGCAGCGACACCAACGACAGCGACAATCGCTGCTTGATAGCCGACCTTGGTTAACTCCCGCAAGTCTGACTCCAAGCCAATTTCGAACAGCAGTACGATTACCCCCAGCTCTGCTAGAACCGAGATCACTTCGCTTTGGCTTTGGAAAATATGGATCATGGCTTCTGAGTCCAAATTTCCCAGCCACTGCAGCCCGGTCATGATCACCGAGTCAGTCGCAGCAGCACTGTTTTCGGGAAACATCAGCAGGTGCAGCGCCGAAATACCGACGATAACACCGCCCACCAACTCGCCTAAGACAGGGGGTAAATTCAGCCGTTTGGAGAGTTCACCTCCCAGCTTGCTAGCCAGGTAAACAACAATCAAACTCAGTAATACACCTGCCAGCACCCACGAGCCATAATCGGCTTCAGGTGTGGTTGCCAGTAGGCCTGGGGCAGATAGCTGATCCATCAAGGCTGTGTCCAGCCAGCTTATAGCGTTATCTAACAACATAGAGAATTCTTAAATGAGAGCGGCACTCATAGACATGAATCTATGAGATTTTTTTTATCCATTGATTATTATCAAACCATAAAAACTTCCTACGGTTAATCACTTTCTTAGCAGTCTTCTTTACCTATTCAATAAGTTTTGCTTATAAATAAAGGATCCAACTAAAAGAACCTTTATGTCTATCTATCCTAAGAAATAAATCTGAGTCTCTCTTTTGGACTAGCGTGGGTGCTGTCTGGCCATGCGTGCATTTGAGCGGGTGTCCTCGAAGAGATTGCGAACGGATTACGTATCGAGATACATCAGGACGTATCGGTCAGTTACACGATTTTTTGCGTGAAAGCTTGGAGTGGACCCTTGTGAATGTTAATTTCAAAATTATCTGAGCGGTTTGCTGGCAAAATTGGCCATAATACAAATGTGCTAGTTAAACCTGGACTACTTGAAATTTTGAGGCAAGGCACGTGGCATGGCGATTATTGCGCTAAAGGCTTGGTATCTGCAGGATTATGAGCCGATTCGGGATCTAGAAAACCGCCCCCATGATTTACGGTTGGCAAAAAATAGTTTGCTAAAGTCGGCGCTGCGGGC
>NZ_JADEXP010000586.1 GCF_015207065.1 Leptolyngbya cf. ectocarpi LEGE 11479
CCTTTAACGCTGCCATAGAAATGAACCTGCTCCATGCCAATCAGCGCGGAGCAGACCATAACCGGGCTCATTTTGAGCAATGGGGTATTACCTGTCTCAATCTGATGAGCAGCCCCGGTGCAGGAAAAACTCAGCTTCTAGAAGCCACCCTGAAAGGATTACAAAACCTTAAAGTTGCCGTTATCGAAGGCGATATGACCACCGAACTAGATGCGGATCGTCTGCGTCAGTACGGGGTGCCGGTGATCGCCATTAATACGGGTCGCTCCTGTCATCTAGACTCAAAAATGGTCGCGGGGGGGATTCACCAGCTGCAGCATGACTACGAACCAGCCAGCCTAGATTTGGTAGTGGTCGAGAACGTAGGTAACTTGGTCTGTCCTGCCGAATTTGAGGTGGGTGAACATGCCAAAGTGGCTCTGCTCAGCGTGACTGAAGGGGAAGACAAACCGTTGAAATATCCGGTGATGTTTCGAGAAGCGGATTGTTTGTTGATTACAAAAACCGATCTGGCTCCCTATGTCGATGTGGACTTGGACCAAATCGAAGCCAACGTTAGACAGATTAATCCTCATGCCGCTATCTTTCGCGTGTCTGCAAAAACTGGCAATGGTCTGGCGGCATGGTTTAAATGGATCCAACAAGCGGTAACAGATCAGGCAAACCGTTTACAGCTCACAGTATGACAACTTGAGGTCTTGTATAAAGCAAGACAACTACTAACCCCCGATAGCTTGTCAATGTAATGAGGTGAACGATGCAACGACAACGATTTTTATCTACCTGTTTAGCCTTTGTCTTTGGTGTGGTGGTTGCCGTCGGCTGTGGGGGCAACGCTCCAGAAACAGGCTCTGAACCTGCTGCCACACCAGAGGTCGCTGCGGTTGATGGTGCCCCTTTAGTGATTGGCTATAGCAACTGGCCCGGCTGGCTACCCTGGGCTGTGGCTGAAGAGAAAGCGCTATTTGAAGCCAATGGAGCCAACGTAGAGCTGAAGTGGTTTGACAGCTACCTAGCATCCATGGAAGCGTTAGCAGCCGGACAGCTCGATGGTAATAGCCAAACCCTAAACGATACGATTTCATTCGCGGCGGATGCGGCCAATGGCGAAGTTGCTGTTTTAGTTAATGACAATTCGGCTGGTAATGACAAGGTAATTGTGGCAGAGGGCATTAACAGTATCGAAGATCTCAAGGGTAAAACTGTTGCCCTTGAAGAAGGAGTGGTAGATGATTTTCTGCTAACTCAGGCTCTGGAAGATGCCGGGATGTCACGCTCAGATATTACGATCAAAAATCTAGAAACTGGCGCAGCGGCGGCAGCCTTTGCCTCTGGCCAGGTAGATGCCTTTGCTGGCTGGCCACCATTCTGGGGGATTGCACTACAGCGAGAAGGTAGTAAGGAACTACTGTCGTCTAAGGAATATCCAGGCACCATTCCTGACCTACTGGTGGTGAGCCAAACGGTGATTGATGAGCAGCCTGACCAGGTACAGGCCCTGGTGAATACCTGGTTTGCCACCCTTGACTACATCGCCAAAAACCGCGACGAGGCCAATAAGATCATGGCGGAGCGTTCTGGGGTATCGGTGGAGGAATACGAAACGTTTGAATCCGGTACGCGAATTTTCACCATAGAAGAGAATTTAGAAGCGTTTAGTGAAGGAGACGGCATGAAACATATGCCCTTTGCTGCTCAAAAGATGAATGACTTTATGGTGGATGTGGGCTTTATTGAGGCCGGTCCCGACGATTTAGGCGCGATCTTTGACGATAGCTTTGTCAAAGCCTATGCCGAAGGGTCTTAGGAGTCGCAAGACGCACCCCCTCCCCGCTTTTTACATACACGCTTAAGACAATGACCCAAGCCTCTGAACCCTTTCAAGATGAGTTTGAGCCAGCGAGCCTAGAGCCTACAGTGTTTTGGCGGATTGCTGAAGATATTCCCAAGGCTCTCAGCTGGGTGCTGCTCGTGGTCTCGGTGGTGATGCCCCTAACGGTCTGGTGGATACTGTCCAACTATACCGATATTAATCCTAAGT
>NZ_JADEXP010000587.1 GCF_015207065.1 Leptolyngbya cf. ectocarpi LEGE 11479
AACTTTTTCGCTAAGTTGAAGCAATACCGGGCGATTGCAACGCGGTACGATAAGACAGCTCGCAATTTCTTGAGTGCTGTTCATCTCGCTGCTGTTGTCATTTGGCTTAATTGATGACACGCCCTAGTGAAGACAAGGCTTTAGTGATTGCTCTGTATGAGCGCCTCAAACAGAAAGGATACCAACCATGGCTAGATCAAAAAGATCTACTCCCCGGACAGCAGTGGCGTGAAGAGATCCCAAAGGCCATTAAAAATAGCGATATCTTTGTTGCGTGCTTATCACATCAATCAGTAGCGAAACAGGGATATATTCAGCGAGAATTTAGGATGGCATTGAATCAATGCGCGGATAAGCCACCTGGAACAATTTATTTGATTCCTCTCAAATTGGACCAATGCAAAATTCCAGAGCTACGCCAGGACGAATATGGAATCAACCTAACTGACTATCAATGGATAGATTATTTTGAGAAGGATGGGTTTGAACGATTAGAACAAGCTATCCAACATCAGTTTTATAATCTTATAGCTAACTGTTCTCCTAGCTCGCTCAATGAATCGACAACTTCTCAAGAGAAAAAAGGTTTTGAATCCCCAATTCAATCAGCATCAACCACTACTGACAAAAATACGCACGATCAGGTTACTAATTCCTCTCCTTCACAGCAAGAAGAGTTACATCCATTCGAAAATTCATCATCGCAGAAATATTATGATATTGCTCCTCTCGAATTCATAGAATTTTTTGCTGAATCAATTTCTGACCTGATCCAATTAGGTGTCCGAATATTTACTTCGAAATTTCTTTGGTTAATTCTGTTAGCATTGTTTCTCTTAAGTCTTATAGTCGATCTTATAGAAGGACAGATTCGAGAACAAAGGATCAAACGCTATTTAAGTCATCAATCTGATAGCAGCAGTAGCGCAAAGAATGAAAAAGAAATACAGAAACTAAAGATAGGATGTCTAAAGCAAAAAACGTTCTTTCCATTGTCAGAATATATTTTTGGAAACTGTCATCTTTTAGATAACATAACTTTCGAAAAAGCTGAACTCCGCCATATTAATCTCTCCCACGTAGTTCTTAGTGGAATAAACTTCCGTGATGCAGATCTTCGTGATGCAAGTCTCGATTATGCCAATCTGAGTAATACTGACCTCAGTAATGCAGATCTTCGTGATGCAAGTCTCAATTATGCCAATCTTAGCGATGTTCAATTCGAAAATGCTCATCTCAGTCGCACTGAGCTTGTTCTAGCTAACCTCTATCAAGCTAACTTTCGCAATGCTGACCTTGATGATGCTGATTTTCAAGATGCTGATCTTCGCTTCACCGATTTTAGCAATGCTACTCTTCGAAGTGCTAATTTCGATGGTGTAAATCTTAGTGACGCTTCCTTCTTCAAAACCAATATTAGCCAAGCTACATTTCTCGGAGCTGACTTTAGTTCTAGCATTTTTCTACATATAGATTTTCGAAAGTCTACAGCGATTAGTCCCAGAATGTTTGACTCATCAATTTTATGCAATGTCGTTTTTCCAAATCGCCCTGACTTCACAAAAGTCAGTATTGATTCTAATCGTGATTGCGCTCTACTTCCTCAAATTTTAAGTAGTCGTCATGAAATTTCTTTAGAAGAGGCTCAAAAAATTGTTAATGAGGCTCGTCAAAGCGTATGGGAATAGTTAGCGATCAGGTGGGGCACGTTCTCGATCTACCTATTAAAATAATCCTGGTTTTACCTGAGTTTGTTTGGCTGAAATCAGCCCATAGAGTTACGGCTAAGGACGATGACTGACCGTAATCAACGAGGAACAACTAGGGATAAAACGGAATTATCTATCAGTCTCTGGTAATGTTAACTATGACAATAGTCCGGACAGAAAAGCGAGAGAAATAGCCAGAAACGCTATTCATGCACTAAGGTTTTGTTAACAGACAAACCCACCTGAATAGCCATGACATGCTTCATACCGGGTCTACTACGAAAAGTGGG
>NZ_JADEXP010000034.1 GCF_015207065.1 Leptolyngbya cf. ectocarpi LEGE 11479
CTGCCATAGCGCTGGCGCAGGGAGCCTCCATCAGCTGTGGCTACAATTCCCCCCACCGTCGCCTGTTGGGCATAGAGGGGGTCCACAGGCCAAAACTGTCCTTGGGTGTGCAGCTGGGTCTGGAGGTCGGCAACGGCCATGCCCGCTTCCACCCGAGTGGTAAAGTCATCCACCCAATGCTCCACCAGCTGATTGAGGCGAGCGGTACTGACCACCACATCAAAATTTAGCCGGTGGTGGCAGCCCCAGTGCAGCTTTGTCCGCTGTCCACAGCTGAGCAAACGCCAGCGGTGTTCATAGCAGGTACGTACCACTGCCGACAGCTGCTCAATGGACTCAGGAAAAACAATGCTAAGCTCGTCAGCGGTCTCAAATCGTGTATCGCCAAGACTGGACCAGGGCACCACCCGATCGCTACCAAGCATCGATTGAAATGTAGTTACAGGGCTCATGATGTTGCACTGACTGCGCTTTCCATCATATGGCCCTGGTGATCCGCTTTAGCAACCGATTGGCAACAGAATTGCGGGTTTGCTATCCCTGGATGGGCCATTACTCAATGCCAATTTTTACCGGGCCGCCAGCATCATTGGGAGGCTCAGCCCGCACCTGCCGGTAGTCGGCATAGAGCCGGTCGCGCCAGGTCCAAAACGGCTCATAGTCGAGGGCATCCGCCAGACCAGGCACGCCCTTGTCGCACAGCCCTGCGGGCAGATCGATGTAGCGCTGGGCCGGAAACTTGAGATACATGGATAGCCCCGCGACGGTAAAGTCTGCCAGGGTCGGCTGCTCACCGACTAAATAAGGACGCTCTGATAACACCGCGCATATGGACGATAGAGACTGCTGCAGGCTCAGGGTAGCCGTCTTGATGTCATCGGGGCCAAAGCCAATGCCGGTCCCCAAGAGATTTAACAAATCTCCAGGCACCGCGCTCACCAATTCCTTGAGCACATCTGGTGTGGCAGCAGGCAGTAGGGCGGTGCGAAAGCTGGGGTGCTGACTAAACGCGCCGATCATCGCTTTGCGGGCATTGGGGCCAATGGACTCGTCGGCCCAGTCCTCCAGCATCAGACACAGACCCCGCATAGCTCCATCCGCTGGCAGGACCGGACGTTCAGGATAGGTTTCATCCAGGTAGATTGCGATCGCACTGGAGTCCGCCACCACCGTCGCCCCGTCCTTGAGCACCGGCACCTGCCGCTGACCCGACAGCCGATACAGCTCCACCTGGCCCACACCAGGAGACACCTCCACCGTCTTGTAAGGCAGCTGCTTATAGTCCAAAATCAGCCGGACCTTTTCACAGTAATGAGACGCTTCAAACTGATGTAGCTCTAGCATTAGGAACACCCCTTTGGTTCTGTCACATTGACGGTCAAATTGCCATAGCCCATGGGTGCAAGCAGCTGGTGCATGGTCACCTCAGCCCGTTCGCTAGCCATGGATAAAATACCCTCATCACATGCCCCCTGGCGGATCTGCTTGAGGGCCTCCTGCTGGGCCAGAGTTTGCAATTCTGGAGCCCGGTCTGGCCCCAAATTCAAAAAACCACGGTCGTATTCATAAACCTTGGAGCGAGTCACATCGAGTTTACTGTCCAAGATCTTAGGCGCAGGCAGCGTCACCACCAGGCTGGGCGGCTGGTCCTCAGCCCCATCAATCACCCGGACATTCTCTTCGCTGATCGCCTCCAAATCAATACCGGCCCGGACTTCCCCATGGGCGATATACAGCAAATTGGTCTGTCCCACGACATAGCTACCCACCGTGCGATTACTTTCCGTAGGTACCACCGCCTCCATGGCAAAGATCGCCGTCGTCAGTTCGCTAGCCCCCTGCACCTGCTGGATCACCAGGGTGCGCGTATCCACCTTATCCTCCGGTGGTTGGGGAGTGAACATCAGCTTCACGCCCTCCATAAACTGCTCCCCGGTTCGCCACATGCCGTAACCCGCAATGGACGCAACCACCAAACCACCGCCCAAAACTGCCATCGACAGCATGGACCACACTGGCAACGGCTCTGACCGTCGGGATGGCTGATTGATTTGTTTCTCCTTCTGCTTATCCGTTTTCCGAGATCGACTGCGATTAGCAATACGAGAGGGACGAGTAAACATGACACCGCCTAGAACGCTAGGGATGATTCTAACGTCAGTTGCTAAGAATGGACGGTCAATTCATCCAGTTGTCGTAAATGTCCTAACTTTTGATCGTAGGCAGCTTTATCAAAGCAAGCACGATTAGACCGGCTGAGACAAATGCAGATTAGGCAAACACGATAAGGTGAATAGAGAGCACTGCCTAAGCTGAATCTATGACTGCCTCTTCATCCGAGACCAACCAACAACGCCTCAAGCACTTCCGAAACAACCTCCTCCAACTCCATAAATTGCTCCTAGAGTCAGAGCGCGTCCGCTACGAACAAACCAACGGCCCGATCAAAAATAAAGGTGAATTCTTCCAACTCGTCATCAGCGACGATGCCTTTAGCTGGCTTCGACCCATTTCTCAGTTCATCGTTCAGATTGATGAGTTTACCAGTGCCAAAGAACCCCCTGAGAATCCTGAGGAAACAGCTGCGATTCTATTGGAAAAAGGACGGCTGATGCTCAAGCCCGATGAACACTCCGTTACCCCCCTAGCAGCCAAGTATTTTGAAGCCATACAAGCTGATCCCGATGTAGCCCTCATGAATGCCCAGATCACCCAGGTCTTTCGGGCGTAACCTCTCAAGTGGTTCACCCTGGAAAGCCCGTAGAGTAACGGTGCGGATCAATGGTTTTTATCACCGATCTCTCAGTTAGCTTTAATCTGCCGTCGATATACTTGTTCTAAGATTTCGAACAAAGCTAACTTAGCCAAGCGATCACTCCTATGACAACAACAACCGATTCTCTATCCGCGCAGCTGGCAGAAACCCGTGCGGGCTTTCAGCAGAAGGTATCCGACGAGATCAAATCGACAATGGATGCTGCCACCGAGGCTTTAGAGTCAGCCAGACTGGCTGACCAGGCATTGCCGGTGGGCGCTATAGCTCCTGACTTTGAGCTACCTGATGCCACTGGCAACGTGGTCAAACTGAGCACATTGCTTAAGCAGGGGCCGGTGGTGATTAATTTTTATCGGGGTGAGTGGTGCCCCTACTGCAACCTGGAGCTGCGGGCATTTCAAAACCTACTGCCCGAGTTTAAGCAGGCGGGAGCTAGCCTGGTGGCAATTTCTCCAGAGCTACCGGATCATTCTCTCAGTGTCACTGAGAAACACAGCTTAGAGTTTGCGGTCCTTAGCGATGTGGGGAACACAGTATCGCGCCAGTATGGTTTAGTCTTTACGCTGGATGCTTCTCTGCAGCCGATCTATCAGGGCTTTGGCATTGATATTCCCACCAGCAACGGTGACGATAGCTATGAGCTACCGATGCCAGCTACCTATGTCATCGACCAGTCTGGCCGTATTCGCTATGGTTTTGCTGAGGCAGACTACACCCAACGAGCCGAACCGCAGGATGTCTTAAGCGTTGTTAAGGAACTGACGGTATAAACTCTCATCCCCTAGCCCCTGCTCCCACACTGGGAGCAGGGGCGTAATCTCCTCATAGGGCACAGATTCATTGTCCTTCCCTCCAAAAATTAACAACGCCCTAAATAAATCAGAAGTTTTGCCCCTGTGTGTACCTGGATGCGTCAGCTTTATAGGGTGCGTACGGCAGTCCCGCCCAGCAACAGGACAAAGGACTGTTTTGCGCCATTGCTGATTAGAAAGGTCGTTCGAGCATGGCTGCATTTTTACTCATTGCAATTGAACTAATATTTATTCTGATTCTATGTTGTTTTTTATATATTGCATTTAATTGGGGCTCTCGTTGGATTTTGCAATCGTCTTCGCTGCAGCTGGACCATACGGGCTTGCAGACGCTGCGACAGAATGTGCTGGGTATTGTCATTATCTCGGGTCTGTTGTTAGCTCTGTTGGTAGCAGGGTTTAACAGCTGGATACTACTACAGGGCAAACAGCCAGATGTCTATACGCTATCCCTGATTCAGAATACACCTCAGGATGTGTGGCTAGGAATCGCCGCTGGTGTTGGCAAAAGTATCTGTTTACTGGCCCTGGTGGGGCTTTTGAAACGCCCACTGCGACGGTTGTTAGAGAAAGTTGGCCGCTATGCTAAACAGGTAGAACAGGTTACGGCCAACGACGAGAGTATTGATCAGCTGTTTAATGCGCTGGGGGCTCTATTGAGCACGGGCATGTGGCTCTTGGCGTTTATTTGGTGCGCTCGCTTTTTACAGCTGCCTCAGCAGGTTTCTCCTTACCTGTATGCTGTTTGGCGAATTTATCTAATTATTTCTGTCGGTATTATTGTTTTTAAGTCTGTTGGTGTCGTTGTTGATAGTCTAGATGCCCTCAGTCATAAGTATGCCAATCCCCATAATCTGTTTCGTTTTTATGAGCGGCTGCAGCATCTAATTCCGTTTCTAAAGCGCTGTTTGGAATATGGTGTATGGATTTCTGTGGCCACGTTGGTTGTTGGTCAAATTTCTTTGATTTCTAGCTTTGCTGACTATGGAACCCAGGCTGTTCAGGTGATTGCTCTGATCTTTTTAGGGCGATTGGCCACCAATATTATGCAGCTGGTGGTTTCAGAGGTGTTGCTATCGACAGATGACACATCTGCTGCTGTTTATCAACGACGAGTCACCATTACACCACTGATTGTTAGTTTGCTCAGGTATGTAATTTACTTTGGCACCGTTCTGTTTCTTTTAAAGGTGCTGAACATTGATCCAGGTCCCATCTTGGCAGGTGCTGGAATTGTGGGTATTACCGTCGGTCTAGGGGCACAGAATCTGGTGAAGGATTTGGTCAGTGGCTTTTTTATCCTGTTTGAGGATTACTATCTGATTGGCGACTTTATTGAAACAGAAGCAGCTCAGGGAACGGTACAGTCCATTGAGCTACGGACCACACGAATTTTGCACCCCAATGGCCAGGTGCAGATTTTGCGTAATGGCGATATTGGGTCAATTGTGAACTATTCCAAAACTCCGGTGGATGCGGCGGTGGAAGTGTCCATTACCTATGAAGTCGATCCAGAGAAGGCGTTTGAGATTATTGAGCGGGTAGGTGCCGAACTTTATGAGGCAGAGGACGATATTTTAGAGCCCACGCGCATTGACGGTGTGGAGACGTTTTCAGAGGAGATTTGCATGATTTATACGCGCACGAAGGTACAGCCAGGCAAACATCTGAGGATTCAGCGGTTGCTCAGACAGCGTTGTTTGGTGGAGTTACTCAAAGCAGATATTGAAGTAGGTTCGTTGGATACCAAACTGGTACTAAAGAGTGGATTTGAGAAGCTCAGTTTAGGCAATGGTCAAGCTTAGGGATGAAGAGATGCTTGACGGTGTACTGCTCAGCAGTAAAAGTGGCTTCTGTCCAGTAGTACTTCACCATGGTCAGGTACCCAGGCTGCCCAGGTATCTTCAGCGGTTTGGCAGAGTAGTTTGGCTTTATCGTAGGCGAAATAGCTCGGTGGCTGAATCAAGTTTACCCAGGTATCGCGGGTGTAATTAATTTGACACACTGAGTACCATGCAGGAGCTGTTTCTGCTTCTGGCTCTAATGGACAGACGGGAGCGCTAGCTTGAAGGAGCATACCCTTTCTCCAATTCGCAGTATTTATGTATTCGATTTTACAAAATGGAGCTGCGATCGCATAGTTAGCACCAATAAGTTAATAAAACCTGACAAACGCTCATACTGCTTCAATAACAGAATTAGGGACAGGATATCGGTAAAGTCGAAGCCTGCCGTCCTCCAATCCTGGGAGAGCCCAGACTTAAAGCCCCCATAACTTGTGGTTTGGGGGCATATTCAAAGATACCAATTTTCGGTTTTCTATCTTCCTGAATGATTAGGTCAACCTACTTAAACCCACTTATCTCAACTAGACCAAGTTAAATGTGCTGCTATTCAGATTGAGATTGCTCGCTCCTCGAATCACGGCAATCAGCTCATCTTGCTGACCCGCACCATTGTCGATAAACAAGGCACGACCGCTATCCACCCCCTTAGGAGATGAGCCTAAACGGTAATTGTAATTGTCACTCAGCTGGATAATATCACCTTGACTCACGTTTAGATCGGTGATCAAGGCATAGTTCTTGGTGCCCTTCGATTTTGCATTACCATCATCGTAGAGCGTGCCCGATTCATTACCCAAGACAAAGGTATCGCGGCCCCTGCCTCCGGTCATCACATCTTTCTCAGCAGAACGTCGCCGCCAGGCTCCCTGCAAAATATCATTGCCATCACCACCGAGGAGCGTGTCGTTACCCGTACCGCCCAGCAGCTGATCATTATTCGCTCCACCCAACAGCTGATCATTGCCAGAGCCACCCAACAATCGATCGTTGCCGTGGTCACCTATGAGCTTGTCGTTACCGCCTTTGCCGTTGATTACGTCGTTACCTCGTTTACCAACGATACGCTGGCTATTGGAACCCCCAATTAAGGTATCGGCGCCCACGGTCCCTCGGATGACAGCCTTATTACTAGATGTGGGTGGTTTTGGAGGTGGCGTGGGAGAACCGCCCAGGGGTTTAACCGAGCCTTTACCACTGCCATAGCCTTGAACAATTGTTTGAATATCATCGGGCAATAGATCGGCTTGATCAAGACTGGAAAAACGCCCTTTGATCGACGGATTCATAATGGCATTAGCGCTATTCTCATGACGCAGACCTAAGGTGTGGCCAAGTTCATGAAGTACGCCCTCTACAAAGTTTGCCGAAGAATCCCAAGTCTCTTTATCAAAGAAGAGATCACCGCCAATCGCATGGGTTTCAGACGGGAAATAAGCGAATGCAAAGGTACCCCCGTCACCATTAATAAAGTTGCTATGGAATCGCAGCTGCGGATCGCCTTGCTCTACTGGAACAAACTGATTGAGCAACGTCTGAGCATTAGCGCCTTGATCTTTGACTTCAACAAAGTTGATGGGCACATATTTAGCATAAACAGCGAATGCCTTTTCAACCGATGCCTTTATTTGCGTCTTAGAAATACCTTTAATATCGTTTAAGAAATCTTGGGTATAGCTGTATGTGAGCGTTAAGGGATTACCCTTACCCCCCGGTTGTTTCCACAGACTATCTATGGAGCCTTCGCTTCTTTTTGGCCCTTCAATTTCTGGCGTACAGCAAGCTGAACAAACACAGCCATTTAGATGGGTGCCAGGCATCTGAAGATTCTCATTGAGAAAATTGGCACCACGCTTGGGGACTATAGAAGATTGGATGCCCTCAGCGATGTCAGGTGCTTTAATAGAATGTTTTTGTTCCAATAACGAGGATGTTAATGTCATAATGGTGTACCTTTTGATTGTTAGATAGTAGTCGGCTATTTAAAGTCACAAATGGTTTGAGTAGATATGAGATTTTCGCTCAAATAAAATTTCGATTGATATCCGGTCAGCACAAGTCAGTAGTGGTCCTCCTGGGATAGGAGAACCACTGCCGTTTTTAATCGGTGATGTCTCTGGTGATGTCTTTATAGATGTGTATACACAGCGGGGTCAGAGTCCCCCAACGTTGAGAGAACTCTGCCAACGTTGGGGACTTATTTGCACATTGTCTAGAGTACCTTAGACCATTCGGAATGTGCTGCTATTGAGGTTGAGATTACTCGCTCCTCGAATCACGGCAATCAGCTCACCCTGCTGACCTGAACCATTGTCGATAAACAAAGCACGGCCACTATCCACTCCCTTAGGAGATGAGCCTAGGCGATAGTTATAATTGTCACTCAGCTGGATAATATCGCCTTGACTCACATTTAGATCGGTGATCAGGGCGTAGTTCTTAGTACCCATCGATTTGGAGTTACCATCATCGTAGAGCGTGCCCGATTCATTACCCAAGACAAAGGTATCGCGGCCCCTGCCTCCGGTCATCACATCTTTCTCAGCAGAACGTCGTCGCCAGGCTCCCTGCAAAACGTCATTGCCGTCACCACCAAGAAGCTTGTCATTACCTGTGCCGCCCAGCAGCTGATCGTTGTTAGCTCCACCTAGTAACTCATCATCACCAGAGCCGCCCAACAATCGATCGTTGCCGTGGTCGCCGATGAGTTTGTCATTACCGCCTTTGCCGTCAATCTTATCGTCACCTCGTTTGCCAACGATGCGCTGACTGTTGGAACCTCCAATTAATATATCGGCTCCAGTTGTTCCTCGGATCACTGATTTGTTGCTGGGGCGAGGATTGGGATTGGGATTGGGATTGGGATTAGGGTTTTCTATGGTGCCCTTGCCAAACAGCTGGGTCCAATAGTGATTGTAGTTGGTGCTACCGGTGTCATTCTCTAGAAAGTAATGACCAACGCCAATCTCGTTATAGTCGGCATTGAGCATGTTAGCTCGGTGACCAGGGCTGTTAATCCAGCCGTTAACTACGGCTTGTGCAGACCGTTGCCCAGCGGCAATATTTTCGCCCACAAATCGGGACTCATAGCCTGCTGTTTCAGCCCGGTCCCAGGGTTTAGAACCATTTTTGCCCGTGTGGGAAAAGTAATCTTGTCTTGCCATGTCCCGGCTGTGATCATCAGCAGCCTTGTCCAGGTTTTGATCAAGGACTAGGTCCTGCAAACCGTTTTCTCTACGAAAGTTATTGGTCAGTCTCAGAACTTCTTGTTCGAATGCTGTATTCTGCATGTTCGTTGCTTTTGAAAGTACTAGATTGCAAAGAAAAAATCTCTAGCTTTGAACACACTTAAATCGGGGGAGTCTAACAGGGGGAGTCATAGACGCGATCGCACCAGCGCTGATACTAGTCAGCTCGCAAAAGCACCGTTGCTCTCACGCGATGGCTTTGTTAAACGTCAATTACTACAGGCAACTAAGAACTCTCTTGTTATCGGCATTAACCTAACCAAGGCGGTACTCTTTTTGTACCAGGCAAAGGATATTAGAAATTACCCTCGGATATCTTGCAGCAAGTCATCTTTTTCTACTCAAACTGCAAGTCGCACGAGTTCTTAATGGCAGTTTACACCTGTTGAAATCATATAAATCGTCTATGTCTATGTCAACACATCAAGATATGCCAGTGAGAGATTTCTACCTTTTTATATCGTTCAAGTGATTGCCCTTAAAAGGTTTTATTGTCTTTAAAAAGAGTTCAAGAAGTTCTCGTAATGATGAAATTCTCAAAAAAATACATGACAAATAGCGTAGTTGTTACTATCGCCTGTAAAACATGTGCCGATATGAATAGTGCCACAGCTATTTTCAGGGTTTTTACAACAAATGCTTCACCATGACCGACCACCCCGTACTATAAAAGAGTACAGCTCATTGCAACGTGTGCCTATGCTGCCCAAAGACGATCTGCTCAAGGGTGTAGACAATGTCGAAACGTTAACCCATGTGATCGATCAGGCCGATCAGGCTATCCGCACGTGGGAGCCGATCACGACTGATTTTCTCTCGCCCCCCGAGTTCTACGAAGCTCAGGCTATTTTTAACCGCCTGACCGATATCCACACCCAGGCCCAGGGCGGCTACCCTCAGGCTGAGCGCCAGCGGTTGACCATGGCTCGGTCTGAGATTCCTTTGGTTGATCAAGCGCTACCCTTGGCTTTGCTGAGTGTAGCCGGTAACTTTTTGTTTGATACCGCCACCCATCGGGATTTTCTAGGCGCGCTGCTGGGTACCGGCATCGTCCGCGAAAAAGTGGGGGACATTATTATTCTGGGGGAACGCGGTGCCCAGCTGATTGTAGTGCCTGAGCTGGTGGAGTTTTTGGAAATGAGTCTGACCCAGGTACGCTCAGTACCGGTAAAGACCAAAGCCATCGACTGGAGTGAGCTACGGGTACGAGAACCTAAGAAAAAGGAGATGACCACCGTTGAAGCCTCTATGCGTTTAGATGCGGTGGCATCGGCAGGGTTTGGTATGTCCCGTAGCAAAATGGCCGATATGATTACCGCTGGGGATGTGCGGATCAATTGGAAAACCATTTCCCAGTCCAGCCATTCATTGAAAGCCGGGGATTTGGTGGCCATTCGTGGCAAAGGACGCCTGGAGATTGGCGATGTGATGATCACCAAAAAGCAGCGCTACCGTATTGGCCTGACACGCTACGTCTAAGGGGTGCGATCGCATACCCTATGAAAACCTACGTTTCTGACCCGTCTTGCCCATGCCTCGTCTGTCTGCTCGTGCTTATTCACTGTTAGACGCAGAACTTAAACGTCTCTGCGCTGGCAAACCCACCGAAAAAATACGCCGTGATATTGTAGCGAAGCGTCTGCAAAAGATGTGCGACCAAGAAGGCTCCCCAGCTACCTATGCAGAGCTTAAGGATGCTGTCGACGATATTTTTCCAGAATTTGACGAACAAGTCTTAAAACGAGCAGCTAAGCTAAATCTGCCCAATCCGGTCATACGTCCGACAAAATGGCTGCTGGCTATCGCCGCTGGCACCGTGACTTTGGCCGGTGGATTGTGGTTTGTGAACCTGCCCTATCCCATGATTCGCTGGCCCATGGCCAGGGTGGCCCCCATGCTGCTATTGCCTAGCTTTATGCGCATGGACCATAGCTATCGCCAGGCGATTATCTATACTGAACAAGCCGACCAGCTGATCAACAATGCCACCAGTGTGGCTGATTTTGAGCTAGGTGAAGAAAAGTCAGCTCAAGCCCAAACATATCTGGATCGTCTGCCGGTTTGGTTTCTCGGCTACTATCCCCAACGGTACTGCCGATTTTTTGGCTGTGGCTGGCGCTTTACCTTGGATGAATTTGAAGAGGCCCGCGCGCTGATCGGTCGTATGGAAGCCCAAATTTTTCAAGAACAAAATGCGTTTGAGCAGTTAGATGCTGGGACCTCAGCTGTGGAAACAGCAAAACGACAGTATCCAACGGCACAAACCTCTGCGGATAAGACGGCTACTCTAGTCGCATGGCAGGCGGGTATGGATCAATTAAACGAGATTCCAAAGGAGACATTAGCCGGTGCGCAAGCCCAAACGCGGCTTGAAGCCTTTCAACGAGATTACTCAAATCTCGCAGGTTCCACAGCTGATGTACAGCAATCGACTGACTTGATTACAGTAGCAAAGAATTATGGCATCCGCGCCGCCGAAATTGTTCAGGGAGCCCCTCATCCTGTAGATACTTGGGCTCGAGCTGAAAACCTTTGGAAAGAGGCAATTGATGCCTTGAATAAAGTCCCAGCAGGCAGTCCCGGCTTTGTTGAAGCAGAAAAAATAAAAGCTGAATATATCGACAACAAAGAACAAATAGCAACCCGTAAGCGCCAGGAACAGAAAGCCATAGCCACGTTTGAGGCTGTGCAAGCTGATGTGATCGAGCTGATTGACAAAAGTGAGCGCGGTGAAATTCGGGGTCTTAAAGCGCAGTTTCAACGCGTGATTCAACAGCTTGGCACAGTCCCCGAGAATACAACCGTATCTGAAGAGGTTCAATTGTTACAAAAGCAGGCTCAGGCCAAACTCAACGAGCTGCAACAAGTGCTCAATTAGCGATCTGCTGTAAGACTGCTGTATCTGTTTACTCTTAGCTCTCTCGGACAGCCAGACCAAACACATTGACATTGGCAATCTGAAGCTGGGTCATGGCTTGATCCAGCAGATTTTGCTTGAGCTGACCAGGGCGAGCAACAATTAGCATGCCATCGACTTGTTCTGCGATCAAATAGGCATCTGACTGGCCAATTAGTGAGGGGGCATCAAACACAATTAAGTCAAATTTAGACTTGAGCTGTTCAATCCTTTGCTGCACTCGCTTAGAGGTGAGAATAGGCCCTGCGTCCTGAGCTTCTTTCCCGGCACACAGAACCTTGAGACCAGGAATAGGTTCATGGAGAAACCTGTTTTTAGCTAGCGTACTGGCATCACTCAGGGCCAGGGCGGTAAGACCGTAATCATTTGGGAGTTTGAGATAGTTATGGATTTTAGGGTCCCGCAGGTTAGTATCTACTAACAGTACCCGCTGTCCTAGTAATGCTGCCGCCTCGGCTAGATGAATCGCGGCTACAGACTTGCCTTCATCATCCATGACAGAACTGACCACCACTGAGTTGAGCGGCTCTACACTGCTCAACCTCAAATTGGTATAGAGCGACCGAAATGCTTCCATAAATGGGTCTTCGGGGTGGATACCCGTCGCACCGTTTTTCCAGGGGTTGCCCTGAGCCGCTGCTACCTGACTGGCTAACTCTAGGGTTCTAGAGGAGTCACGGATGGGTAGTTCCAGTATTTCAGGATTGGGAATCCTGCCTAATATAGGTAGCTGCATCGACCGTTGAATATCTTTTTCTGAATAGATAACGCCGGTTGATTTGTCTAGGAGAAGTGCGATCGCACTTCCCAGTAATAACCCCAAGGTGCCCCCCAGCAGCAGATTTTGCAAGAGGCTAACCGTCTGAGGAGTAGGCTCAGCAGGCGGTGTCACAACTTCCCAAGGAATTTCTCGCTGGGCTGCGTCAATCTCTAAAGCGGCTTGTTTTGCCAAAAACTGATTGAGATTTTCTGTCGCAATATCCAACTCTCTTTGAATATCGACATACTGTCTTGAAATATCAGATAGCTCATCAACATCTGTGCTCAGCCCCTGAAGGGTTTGATTTAAAGAACGCTCTTGAGCTTCTAGAGCCTGCATCTGAGACACTAAATCCCGTTGAGACTGTTCCCCTTGCTGCTCAAGCAACGTCAACAAATTGCTTCGCTGTTCTACTAGCACATCCATATCAGGACTACCGTTCAGGTATAGCGTAGAGGCCTCAGCAATCTGAGTATCTAGCTCCAACAACGTATTTAGCAACGTCTGATACCTGGGATTTTGGGCCAACGCCGACGATGATGCCTGTTCTTGGGGGCCGCTGAGCTGACTGCGCAGCCGTTCATAGGTGGCCCGATTTTGTTCTAATTCTATTTGCAGATCCAGCTGCTGCTGAGAAAAGGCTGTGACCTGGCCAGACAGCTGAGCACCCCGAGATTCAGGATCAATCAGATCATAATCTATGCGTAGTGATTGGAGCTTATCTTGCAAATAATCCACCTTATTGGTTAAATCAGGTAGTTTCTGCTCAACAAACTCACTAGCACGACGAATATCAGCCTGCTTTGACTCTAGACTGTAGGCCAAGTAGGCCTCAGATACCAGCCCTAAAATCACCTGTACTTTGTTGGGGTCTAGATTTTGAAATGTAATCTGCACAATGTCAGAATCTTTTCCCAGACGTTTGATCTCTAAGCTATCGGCCAAAACCTTATAGCATGAATCGTAATTGGCCAGTTCTGTATCAGGTGCCTTGGGCGGACAGAAACCGAGATCTCGTTCCCTAACGCCGTCGATTACCGGCTGTAGAACATTGGGACCGGTCAATATTTTGAGCAGTCCCCGATCAATCGCATCTTTTTCGTTACCTGCCAGAGTTTCTGGAACGTTAGCGAGAACTTCGGTTTCAGTACTCTGGGACTGAACCAATAGCTCTAAATTACCCGTATAAATGGGCTTGTCAGTAGATACTTTGACCGCTGCTAAACTCGTGGTAACAACTGTTACACCGGCTATCACCCACCATTTACGCTGTAGCGTTTTAATCAACGCACCAACGTTAAAACCGCCTTCGTCCTCTACCGTGACCGGGTCATGGACTGTCCAATTGGGGGGGGATACTACCGTATTAGCTCTCATAGGTTCAGAAATAAAAGATATGGGGGCATTGGTATGGCCGTTAGATGCTTAGTCAAAGATATTGAGAAATCGCAGGGGCGAGAAGATATTAGTAATCACTTGCCCTACCGGCCGCAATACCGAACCAATGTCGTCACTGAGACGGGTAATTGCAGATGGATTGACAATGACAACATCATTGTTCTGTAATAAGGGGTTATTCTCCTCATTGATACCCTGGGCAAAGTCCACCGGAATTGTCTGGCGAATCACAGTGCCATCAGGATTCAGCCGGATTAGCTCAGCCTCGCTCTCCTTAGCACGGGTGTTAAACCCACCCGCCGCCAGGATAGCTTGACTTAAAGATGTGTTAGGGGGTAGTTCAATAACACCCGATTGATCCACTTCACCGACAACATTGACACGAATTGTGTTAGGAGAAAAACTAGCAGATGCAACGGTCGGTACTTCCGTAGGCTCCAGCGCTGTTGCTGTTGGTACAACAATGGTATCACCGGCCTGTAGCACTACATCTTGACGCACATCACCGACTTCCAGTAATTTCCATAGGTTGACATCAATTACCTGGGAGTCTCCAGAACGTGTGGGACGCACAACCTGGACCTGGCGAATGTTTGCCCGTGGACTAATCCCCCCGGCAACTTGCAATGCGCGCGTTACTGTTGTGGGTGTACTAGAATTAGACGATGCCCCCGGCACACCGGCATCTCCAGTGGTGGCAAATCCACCCTGCAGTGTATAGGGGCCAGGGCGATAAACTTCACCAATGACCGCAATATTAATGGGCTCGCTGACGCTGGCCGCAATACTAGAATCAGCTAAAAGAACCGCTTCTTCTAGGGAAACCTGTCCGGTGGGAATAAAAATAGAATCTCCATCCCGCAGTGAAATATCGTACTGCGAGCTACCGGACTCTATTAGCTGCCAAAGGTCAATGGTAAGAAGCTGCTGGCTACCATCGCGTCCAGGACGCTGAACTTGTATTTGCTGAATATCGGCTACCTGGGTAACGCCACCGGCTTTTTCGAGCAGCTGACTCAGGCGAGGAGCCTGGGTACCGGTTTGGGTCAGGGTATAGGCACCTGGTTGATTGATTTCACCGGAAATACCTACCTGCAGCGGGCGTCGATTAGTCAAACTGATGGTAACCAGGGGCCGCCTTAGGTATTGGCCATACCGATTAGAGAGTAGGGCTGTCGATTCATCAATGGTTAGACCCGCAACATTAACGGCCCCAATCAGCGGTAAGTTGAGTGTACCGTCAACTAGAACTTCGCTCTCGCCGCTATACTGAGGCACTTTGAATATATCGACTTGGACCACATCCCCGGCCCCCAGGGTATAGGCTGTTTCAGCGGGCGGGGGCGACGCAGGAGCTTGGGAAGAAGCGCTATTGCTCAGTTCTGGCAATGATGGAGCCTGAGCTTTTACAGGAGATGACGAGATACCTATTACAAAGAGTACGGCCCAAATAATTGTCAGTCTGGGGTGAGGCAAACAACGGTTTAACATAAAAATAAGGTCTGCAATGTGGGACGTGAACGCACAAGCTTCGAACACACACTGGGTAAAGACCGCGGGCAAGCCTTTAGGTTTATACGTTTTCAGGTATAGCCGATGTCAATCCGTTATTTTTTGAAACAGTTGAGACAAATTTCACAGATGTCTCAGGGAACTAGTTGCAGATAATTGCTTTATCCATCAATGATGTTCTGCTGTTACGACGTTTCTATGGATAATCTATGGACAGAAGAAACACTGCCACATATCTTCCATCAGAGAGTATTCGGAAGCAAGCTCCGACGAAGTTATTGAGAATTTCATCTGAACTTTACTTTCAGCAATGACAAACCCACAATGGTTGTCTATACTGATGCCAACGAAGGGTGTTCATGAAGTCATAAAGGGTGTTCATGAAATAATCACGAAAGTGCATTACCCATCCGTTCCCAGAACATGTGTTTACCGTTCAGCGGCTTCTACAGATAAGATTTTGGTAGTCGTAAAGTAGATTAACATCGGCAGTTTAGTCCTTACATCCAATTTCATATCTGTCACATCATAGAAATCTATCACCATGTTCCAGTGTTTCCCAATCTTTGTTGGAAAAGTGCTTATAAGTACTTTTTGAGGTTGCTTGTAGTTTTGGCGTAGAGAATTATTCTGTGGGTCCCTAGCGGGCTTTGTGCGAGCCCTACACAGAATATTGGGTCATATGACAGTCAAATGCACAAACAGTGCTTGATGTCAAAACGCTTTGCAGAAGCTCTCGAAAGCTTCGTCTATCTTTGATGGCAACAGAAAGGCTTGTTACGTACCCGTGTAATTCCACAATTATTACATCGAGCAAATCAATCATTGATGTTTCCACACTACTGCAATAAAAGCAGGTCATTGAGCTCAAGTACATAAACTTTGTGGTTCCTTCATCAATCGGCTCGATTTACGTAACTACGTAATTACGTTTCAAGCTCAAAGTCTTTTTGTTAATTGACCTCAACACACCCCAAAAATATTATGTTGTATGCGACTAGAACGGCTATTGGCCTGCGAAATCGTCCGACACAACTAAAAACACAGAGCGTAATCGGATTCCCCGTCACAGCCGAAACATTTGAAACCCAGATCAATACCATACTGGACTGGGCGCAGCAGCGTCTAAGTAAAGTTGTCTGTGTGGCTAATGTGCATATGCTGATCGAGGCAAAAAATAATAAGAGTTTTGCCAGCATATTGAAGCACAGAGCCGATATGATAACGCCTGATGGCATGCCCTTGGCGTGGGTAACCAGTTGGATCAGCCATCGGCGACAGGATCGAGTGGCAGGTATGGATATTTTGCTGAGCCTTTGCCGCCACGCTGCCAAAAAGAATGTAGGACTATTCTTTCTAGGATCTACGCCAGAGGTATTACACAAAATTGATCAGCGCTTAGCTCGCGAATATCCAGATTTAACCATCGCTGGCATGGAGTCTTTACCTTTTCGTTCTCTAAACTATGACGAAGATGAGGCATTAATCCATCGCCTCAACAACAGCGGTGCTGGAATTGTGCTAGTATCCCTGGGCTGTCCTAAACAAGAGCGTTGGATGAATGCTCATAAGCACAGAGTCAATGCGGTCATGATCGGAATTGGTGGCGTCTTTCCAGTTTTTGCTGGTTTACATAAGTGGGCTCCAGCCTGGGTTAGAAAAAGCGGCCTGGAGTGGCTCTATCGATTGTTGCAAGAGCCTCAGCGGTTATGGATGCGGTATGCAAAGACAATTCCATTGTTTTTGTGGCTGGCATCTAAGCAGTTGATTAAGGTGTACTTGGGTCTGGAGCCAGCTAATTTTAGACGACCCAATGCAAATGTTGTTGCCATGGATCGGGGCAGACGATAGCTGAAGTTGGTGGGAGAAAGCAGGACGTGCGATTCTCCCGCCTCCACTATCGTGATTCCAGGGAGCATATAAAAAATCTGGCGTTGCTGATTCTCGAGATGATTTCACCTGAAGAGTACTGATAAATTGCATCATTACTAGATCGGTCCATCCTCTAAATCAGCAACGGCAAAAACCTATGATCGATACTGATTCAGGTCTGTAGACCAAAAATCGTTGACTAAAGCTATCTAATATTTAACCGTATGAAACTGAAGCTCCCAGGTGTTGTGCGTACTCTGCTTAAAACAACTCAGTTCTGGCAAGAGAATTCTCTTATTCTTCGAGAGTTTAAACACTTTCGCGGAATTGTTTTATTGGCTATCTTTTTTGCACTGATTGCTGCTGCTTTTGAAGGGATGACGGTTGGGTTTATTGCTTCTTTTTTACAGGGGCTGACCAATCCAGAGGAGCCGCCAATTCAGACTGGGCTGGAATGGTTTGATACCGTGTTCTTGGCAACGCAGGCGTCGGCTGCAGAGAGACTCTATAGACTGTCTGGACTGTTGCTAGTTGGTGTTTGGCTGCGAGCGAGTTTTGACTACCTGAGTGCAATTTATTCTAAAAAGTCTTCTCTAAAGCTGGTGGATAACCTGCGAGGTCGTATCTTTGATCAGTTAGAGAGCTTTCAGCTCAGTTTTTACTCTACCGTTAGCCCTGGATCGCTGATTAGCACCATTAGAGGTGAGGTGAACCAGGTTCAGCAAGCCTTTAATGTACTTTCAATTTCTATTGTTCATGGCTCCAAGGTCTTGGCCTACCTGATGGCCATGTTGTTACTGTCCTGGCAGCTGTTTTTGATTTCTGCTCTTGTTTTTGGGTTGATGTCGATTGGTCTGACGTCCTTGACTGCCAGGGTTAGAGAGGCCAGCTTTGAGGTGCCAAAGGCCAATAAAGCGTTTACCGCGCGTGCGCTTTCCT
Organism: Leptolyngbya cf. ectocarpi LEGE 11479; assembly: GCF_015207065.1. Classification (GTDB taxonomy): domain Bacteria; phylum Cyanobacteriota; class Cyanobacteriia; order Phormidesmidales; family Phormidesmidaceae; genus Leptothoe; species Leptothoe ectocarpi. The sequence continues at coordinate 18,079 of NZ_JADEXP010000034.1, forward strand.
TTATTAATGGTATCCGTACCGTACATGCCTCTGGAACACAGCAGTTTGAACGTCAACGTTACTATGCAGCTGCGCGAAAAATTCATGATTCTCAAATCGCGGTAATCAAACTCTCGGCGTTAGTAAAGCCTCTCATTGAAGGGTTAGGGGTGACGCTGCTGGTGGGTATGGTAATTGTTTCTTACAGTCTTTTGATTTCCACTGGTCGCCTTAAGGCGGCGGAGTTACTAACATTTTTATTTGTGTTGATTCGGACAACGCCTTTGGTCTCTTCTCTCAATGGCACACGGGTGGGTTTTATTGCTTCCCAGGGAGCTTTACATGCTGTATCTGAGCTGCTCAAACGTGAGAATAAACCATACTTCAAAGATGGACAGATTTGCTTTGAAGGGTTACAGCGTTCTATTGACTTTGTTGCGGTTGATTTTGCCTACAATCCTGGTGAACCGGTTTTGCACGATATTACGTTGTCGATAAAACGTGGTGAAACTACGGCTTTAGTGGGAACATCAGGTGCAGGCAAGACTACCTTAGCTGATTTAATTCCTCGATTTTACGATCCCACCCAGGGACGCATTTTGCTGGATGGGACTGACCTGAGCGAGTTCAAAATTAATTCGGTGCGACAGCGCATGGCGATTGTCAGTCAGGACACGTTTATCTTTAATACGACGGTGGGGGAGAACATTGTCTATGGCCTGGACAATGTCAATGAGGCCGATATGATTGAAGCTGCTAGGGCGGCTAATGCCTTAGAGTTTATTCAGGATTTGCCCAATGGGTTTGGGACAAAGTTAGGGGAGCGGGGTATCCGCCTATCGGGGGGACAACGACAGCGGATTGCGATCGCACGCGCCCTACTGCGCAATCCAGACATTTTAGTTTTAGACGAAGCCACCAGTGCCCTGGACTCAGTGACAGAAAAGCTAATCCAGGATTCCCTAGAGCGACTGTCCAAGGGCCGAACGGTGATCGCTATCGCTCACCGACTGTCTACCATTGCCAATGCAGACAAGGTAGTCGTCATGGAAAAAGGACGCATCGTGGAACAGGGCAAGTACCAAGACCTGCTTAAAGAACAAGGCAAGCTGTGGAAGTATCACCAAATGCAGTTTGAAATGAGCGGTGTTTAATCACGCGGCCAAGCCAAATCAGCAACGGTAAACTAACAATTTTAGACATGCAACCTATGACAGGAATACTATCTAACAACAGAATCTCAGTGCCCGCCCGCTGGTCTAGCGTACCAACTTGGGCTAGAAAAACAGCATCTGCCGACCGCAGGTATTATCAGCCCCAAACCCGGCCAGTCTCACTAGATAGACTGTGGCACTTGGCTGTTCCGAATCTGCGCAGCCCAGTCTTTGTTGTGGGCTCTCCCCGCTCAGGCACCACCTTTCTGGGTTCATGTATTGGAAAATTACCAGAAATCTCCTATCATTTTGAGCCGGTTGCAACCAAAGCGGCGGCCCGTTATGTTTACAATCAAGAGTGGGATTTTTCCAAGGCTAAAGGCGTTTATCAGCGAGTTTATGCCTGGCTCATGCGGCTCTATGCCGATGGAGATTTACGATTTGCGGACAAGACTCCACGAAACTGTTTTGTAATCGATTTTTTACATCAGGCATTTCCTGATGCTCAATTTATCCATATCATCCGAGATGGTCGAGATGCGGCGCTCTCCCATAGTAAAAAGCCCTGGATGCAGGCAGCTCAGGCTAAATCTGCCAAACATGAACCGGGTGGCTATCGCTATGGTCCCTATGCTCGTTTTTGGGTTGAAGCTGATCGGGTGGCTCAGTTCGAATCAACTAGCGACATTCACCGCTGCATCTGGGCCTGGAGACGGCACACGGAAAGTGCCCTACAGGCTGCCTCCCAGCTGTCTAAGCAGCAATATCATGAGTTGCGCTATGAGCATCTGGTTACTGATCCAAATGCTGAAGCCGAGCGGCTACTTAATTTTTTAGGCATCACGGCCCAGACATCGCGTCAGCGGTTTTATCAGGCCATGTCTCAGGCCAGACCTGATTCGGTGGGGATGTGGAAGAAAGAGCTATCCACGGAACAGCTTCGGCAAATTGAACAAGAGGCAGGCCCACTATTGCAAACACTAAACTACGCTAGCTATGTATAGGACGTCATCCCCTAAAAGAGTTTTTGTTGTCGGCTGTCCGCGCTCGGGAACTACGCTACTGCAGCGTATTCTTCTAACCGATTCTGCGATTATTTCGTTTCCCGAGTCCCATTTTTTTGTCAATTTGTTTAAGCGCCGTAGCAAGTTACGCAAGAAGTTCAACCTGGCCTCTCCCTATTCTAGATCGGGATTTGAGAATTTCATGGAGGAAGCAGGGCATCCAGAAATGGGAAAGTCTTTGCCCAGACATATGCTGAGCTTACGCCAGCATACTCAGGTATTTGCTCAAACATTAGATGAGATCGCAAAACAGCACCATAAATCCATCTGGATTGAAAAGACGCCCGACCATGTCAAATTTATTGACTTTATTGAGACCCACATTGGTGACGCGCTCTTTATCCATATTGTCCGCAATGGTCCAGATGTGGTCGCCTCTCTCTATGATGTCACCCACAAATATCCCCTCGAATGGGACGGTCCATGGGACATTGATCAATGTCTCCGCAAGTGGATAATCTCTGTAACAAACACCTATATTCATAGGAATAAACCCAACCACCTGATAGTTAATTATGACAGTCTGGTTCAAAATTTAACCTCAGAAAGTCAGCGCGTTGGAGATTTTATGGGTACTAACCTTGATGTGACCTCATTGGATCATCGCCAGGGTTCTTTTGGGAAAATCGCCCTGCAGCGCGAACCTTGGAAAGCTAATTCAGGCCAAGCTATCTATCAGAAAGCCACTGATAAGTTCTCTACGCTGTTTGATCGCCCTCAGCAAACCTACATTCTAGAAACGATCTCAAAAGCAGGGCTGCTCGATATTGAGGCTCCTCAAAATAATCAACAAAAAAATAGTCAGCAAATAGATCTGCCTGCGATCGCGCATTAGCGATCGCATCTCCGAAACCGTCTATTAAACAATACGCGCTACTAACGTATGATTTCTCCTAACTTTTTGTCAAAGTCGTCCAGCCTAACCATTGATAAAAAAATCTTCTTTCTCCATATCCCTAAGTGTGGCGGCACCTCCCTACGGCTCGCCGTTGAAAATGCCTTTAATTTTCCCAAGGGTTCAAAAAACAGTGATTTTCATTTGGATGTAATGGCCTTAGATAGCGCCGCCCATGCCTTAGAGAAACCCATTGTTGAACTCAAACGAGAAGTATTGAATTACTGTATGGCCCATAAGTCCTATCGCTATATCAGCGGACATTTTGCCTACAGCGACAAAGCCATGCAGGCCTATGGTGATGACTGGCACTACATTACCCTCTTGAGAGACCCCGTTTCAAAATGGTTTTCTCAATATTTTTTCAATCGTCATAAGAATAACGACCATTACAAACTCGATTGCACGCTAGAGGAGTTTTTAACGACAGATGAGGCAAAACACCTAGGTCGCAACTATAGTTACTTGCTAGTCGATGGCATATCCAGTGAGGAGGCTGCCACCGATGCCGCCATTAGCCAAGCCATCAAAAACCTGGAAAAGTTTGCATTAGTTGGTGTTTTAGAAAAGCTAGATTGGTTTTACAAGGATTTTCAAACTGTTTTTGGCACCGAATTAAAAATTGAAACGTGTAATAAAAATCCCCTATCAGCAAAACAACAGCAGCAACAAATCAAAGATGATATCAGAACTCAAGTTGAGGAAATCTGTCAGCCCAATATTCAAATCTATCAGGCTGCCATGGATCTGATGCAATCCAGACAGCTGGTCAGTGTATAGAGACGACCTTGTTAAGCCCACAGATGGTCGAAATTTAGGTAGTTAATTTATCTTTGAGATATGCGAGTCCTCTTTATTTCTGCTCACTTTCCCACGGATCTTCGGGTCAAGATCCATGGCGTTTATAAACGGATGGGACTATTCATTAATGCTATCCAGGGTCTGGCCGCCATTGATTTTCTATATTACGTCCCTCCCAGCTTTGATATCTCTCCTACAGCGGTTGCTAAACTCGAAAAAGAGTTTGCAAAGCACTGGCAGGCTGACATTACGCTCACTTTCTGCCATCGTTCAACCCGTCAACATCGCCTACGCACCAAATATTTGCTTGGAGCCTTCAACTTTTTTGAACAGTCGCCTTACATCAGGATGAGTGGAAAGACCCAGATCGAGGCTCTCGAAAACTGCTTAGCGCGTAAGCCAGACGCTGTCTTTGCCCATCGACTTCAGGCTATGGTGCCGCTCATGTTGACCCATGCTCAACCACCGCCGATTTATTTTGACCTGGACGATGTAGAGCATATATCCCTGACGCGGCAAATTCAGCAGCCTGCTCAATATCGCAAGAAGGGGCGAGGCCACTATTTGTATCTACCTAGCCTAAGACGGGCAGAATTGCGAGCTATTCGCCAGGCCCATCGGACATTTGTATGTTCAGAGTGCGATCGCAACTACCTAACTGAAGAGCTTATCCTCCCAGGTATCGTCACCGTTCCCAATGCCATTACGTTACCCCCTCCTCAACAGCTGACTAAAGATCCGACACTGTTGTTTATTGGCTCCTATACCTATCAACCTAACATTACCGCTGCAGATTTTTTAGTTGAGAAAATTTGGCCCCATATTTATCAGGCCATACCCCAGGCAAAGCTAATTATCGCCGGGGCTCACCCCGAGAGAATTCGAAGCTATCAGACACAGCCTGTAGGAGTAGAATTTGCCGGATTTGTTGAAAATCTTGATGAATTATATAAAAAGACGCGAGTTGTTTGTTGTACTATCCTTTCTGGCAGTGGTACCCGCGTCAAGTTAATTGAGGCTGCAGCCTATCAAAAGCCCATAGTATCCACCCGCATTGGTGCAGAAGGACTGGATCTGATCGATGGCGAATCAGTTTTTCTACGAGACAATCCTCAGTTTTTTGCCGAGGCCTGTATCAAGCTGCTGCAAGATGATGGGCAACTAGGCAAACGTTTAGGTTTGGCTGCCTATGAGGTAGCCGCAAAACAATACAACCAGGCTGAAATTTTAGAACAAATACGTCATCATTTTCAGTCATAAAGCCAGCTATGTTCTTTTCTAAGGAGAAAAGTTAAATAAGTTTCACTTGAGCCGGGCGTCGACTCTGCTCAGCCCTCTACCATAACGTTGAGGAGATAGATTTCACTAATTTCTCTGTCCTAAGGCCATTCAAGATTGAGGTTGATAAGAATGAAGATTTTCTCTGGAATCGCCCATCAGTCTGTACCCGATATCTCGGTTGTCATTCCCACCTACAATCGAATCCATATGTTAAAGGAAGCTCTAGACAGTGTTCTACAGCAAAATTTTAACGGCTCCATAGAAATTTTTGTAGTGGACGATTGCTCTCGAGATAATACTGCAACCGTTGTTAAAAACGAATATCCAAGCGTCAATTTAATTACCTTAAAGCAAAACTCAGGAGTCTCAGTTGCCAGAAATACAGGCATTCTGCAGGCAAAGGGTCGCTACATCACTTTTCTTGATTCTGACGACCTATGGGAGCCAAACTATTTAGAAACACAGTTCCAAGCCGCTCAGCTACATAAAGATTGCTTCTTTGCAAGTGGAATTGTTAATTTTGATACCGTAAATAACTCTAAAACTATTCGATGGCAGACGCCAGATCTAGATTCGTTCATCTCGATTGAACATCATCTATTAGTCAGAGGAAGCTGCATTTATACCCCATCGTCTGTTCTATTTCCTCGGAATATTTTGGACTCGGTTGGACTGTTTGACAACAGCCTGAGATTTGGAGAAGACACCGATTTATATTTACGCTGTTTAATTCAAGGATACGGCGTTCATTTTACAAAATCGCCCCTTGTGATTAGACGCAAGCACAACATGGGACAAGCGACCGAATCTAAAACGTTAGGCGTTAGAAAAAATAATCGCCTTAACCTGGCTAAGAAATACTATCCTGCTCTCAAAAAGAAGTTTGTTAAAATACCCTCAACGGCTTTCAACCATATCTGTGCAGAGATTTGTATGGCGTTTGCCAACAAGTATTTTGACGAACAGTATTATCTCAAATGGTTTTGGCTGAGCTTAGAGACCATCAAATATGGATTGCCCAAATTTACTACAAAGCACCTGATTTGGAAGACAAAAAAACTGCTCTATTAACGCCATATGATTTCTGCTCAATCATCAGACTTGATAGGTAGCTCCACGTACTGCATTTCCCTCATCCCCCAACCCCTTCTCCCTCAGGGAGAAGGGGAGCCACCCTCAAAGTCCTTCTCCCCCAGGGAGAAGGATTTAGGATGAGGGCTCGACAGCTTGAACCATTCTCCAACCCATGTGTATACGATTCACCCAAGTTAGCGGAATCGATGCCTATCCGTACTTAGATACCTTCAAACCATCCCCTCGGCAAATCTAACACCTTTAGTCTTTTATCACCAAACATTTCCTGATGCAAATGCCAAAACTACTGTTTGTTACCGGATCAACGTTTTATCCAGAATCTTCAGGGGGAGCCCAGCGCTCAGCGCTCTTTCTATTTGAAAGCCTCGCTAAGCTTGGCTGGGAAATCCAGATTGTATGCAGAACATCTGTGCGCTCTCGCTATGCTAGAACGTCTCTATTACAGTTAACCCGAGCAATTCTAGATAAAGAGTTAGGGTATCCTGTCTGGCGCTGGCTTGGAATCTTTGGTAAAGAAGCAACCTGGCTAACGTGGTTTGACAATTTTTTGGATAATTATCAACCTGATATTGTCATGGGGCATAATTCCCCCCAGTGTTTTCTTTTAAATCGAGCCCTAGCACGGGGCTATGCCTGCTACTACTTTATTCGTAGCTTAACGTGTTTTGAGCTGGGTCAAGAGCTGCCAGCGGGGATTTATCCCATTGCTAACTCCCCGCTGGCAGCCCAAGCGTCATCGTCCCATTTTGACCACGATATTCCGGTCGTACTGCCGTTTGTAGACCGTGAGCGCTATTTGGTTTCGGACCGAAAACGTGAATACATTACCCTGATTAATCCAATCCCTCAAAAAGGGGTGGAGATAGCCCTGGCCTTGGCAAAAAAGATGCCAGATAGAAAATTTCTATTTGTTAAGGGTAAGTGGTCAACCTATAAGAAAAAACAAATCGATGCCATTGTCAAACCGGCTGCAACTCTTCCCAATGTTGAGATTTGGGAATATCAGTCAGATATGCGCAACGTTTATGGGGTTACAGATATTTTATTGGTACCCTCGCAGTTTACTGAAACATTTGGCCGCGTGATCATAGAAGCGCAAGCCAACAAAATTCCAGTGGTTGCTGCTCAAGTAGGAGGAATCCCGTTTACGTTAGGTGCAGGGGGGATTTTAGCTAATCCAAAGGACAGTGTAGAACCCTATTTCAGTGCCTTAAATAGGCTGATGGATGAGGAGCATTATGCCAAGATATCGAAGCTTGCTTATCAAAATAGTCTGAGACCAGAATTTGATCCTGCTCAGCAGGTGCAGAACTTTATCACAGCTGTGAGTGAAAACATCCCTCAAAAAGATGAGCTATCAGTTTGCGTATGAGCTGAGTATCCCGGCGTTGCTGACGACCCCATATCTGAAGACAATCGCAAATAGAGTGGCTTATGACTGAAGAACAGCTGGCATTTGTTTCGATCATAATACCGGTATATAACGATTCCCAGCGTTTGCGACAGTGTCTGAGTTTGTTGGAATACCAAACCTACCCGCAGACATGCTACGAGGTTATCGTTGTTGATAATAACTCGACCGAAAACTTAAAGCCGATTGTGGCTCAATTTTCCCAGGCCAAGTATGTGTTTGAGGCTGCGCCCGGTTCATACTGTGCTAGAAATCGGGGACTTGCGATCGCAAAAGGTACTATCCTAGGCTTTACCGACTCAGACTGTGCCCCCGCATCTGACTGGATTGCAAAGGGCGTTACCCAAATCCGCACCCATTCCAACTGCGGGTTTGTCGCCGGACGTATTGCCTTTTCTTTTCAAAACCCCGATAATCCCACACCGGCTGAACTATACGATAGCCTGCATTTTCTGCAGCAGGAAAAATACGTTAAAGACGCTCACTTTGGCGCAACGGCCAATCTGTTTACCACCCCACAAGTGTTCGCCACCGTTGGATCATTCAACGCCGCCCTCAAATCTGGTGGCGATCGCGAGTGGGGAGAGCGGGTCTATGCCGCAGGGTATCCGCAAATCTATGGCGCTGATGTCAAAATATCCCACCCTGCCCGCACTGATTTTGACGCACTCAACACCAAGCTCTGTCGAGTCTACGAGGGTAACTTCAAAAAGAATAATAAAGCAACGACACCTCTCCTGGCATTTCTAAGGGAGGTGTTTTACGATGCCAAACCCCCCATTCGATATTTGCTAGGAATCTTAAAAAACAACAATATTGCCAATCTACAGAAGCGCATCGCCATTGTCTATATCTACATTCGGTTAAGGCTTTCTAGAGCATGGGTAAATCTACGACTCTATTTCAAGATTCATCAGCTAACATCATGAACCCTGATTCAAAGCACCCACCCACTGTCTCCGTCATCATTCCCGTCTACAACGACAACCAGTCTCTAGCACTATGCTTACGGGCGCTGGCTAAACAAACATATCCCCAAGACTGTTATGAAATCATCGTCGTCGATAACAATTCCCAAGAGGATGTGAACGCGGTCGTTACTAATTTTGAGCGGGTAACGTTGGTGAATGAAGCCCAGCCAGGCTCATACATTGCCCGTAACCGAGGGCTTACAGTCGCCCAAGGAGACGTAATTGCCTTTACCGATGCAGACTGTATCCCCACTCCCCAATGGCTAGAACAGGGTGTTTCCACCTTGTGCAGTGCCCCCAATGTCGGATTAGTCGCAGGCCACATTGACCTGTTTGCCCAAGATGCTGACAATCCTAATCCCTTTGAGCTGTATGAAATGCTAGAAATGGGGTTTCCCCAGGATAAATTTATCGAGAATGGTCAGTTTGGAGTCACCGCCAATCTGTTTACCTTTAAGCATGTCATTCAAGCAGTCGGCAATTTTGATAAAACGCTTAAATCAGGAGGAGATAAGCAATGGGGGCAGCGGGTCTTCCAAGCAGGCTATCAACAGCTCTACGCCAAAGATGCCTGTATCAAACACCCGACTCGAAATACCTGGAAAGACCTTAACAAGCGAGGCACTCGCATTATTGGTGGTCGCTACGATATCATCAAAGCCACTAAAAAGACACGACTGGCTTTGCTAGCTGACTATCTTGATTTCCTCAAACCACCGTTTCGATTTTTTATCCGTACGTGGAGCGATCAGCGGCTACGTGGAGCCCGTCAAAAAATCCAATTTGTCATGGTGATGCTGCGGCTTAGATTAGCTGCTATTCAAGAAAGAACGCGACTACAGTTTGGTGGCGGCATCTCTGAGCGGGGTTAGCTCTGTCTCAGATCATCTAAAACAAATCACAGCCAATAGTTAGTACGAGCCACCTATACCGATTATAGTCATGACTGAAAAGACTCCTCTAGTTAGCATATTAGTCAACAACTACAACTATGGCTCATTTTTAAGTCAGTCCATCGATAGTGCTCTTCATCAGACCTACAACAATATTGAAGTAATTGTCGTAGATGATGGCTCCCAAGATAATTCCCATGACATTATTCACAGTTATGGAAACAAGATCATTCCAGTACTCAAAGCAAATGGAGGTCAAGCATCAGCCCTCAACGCCGGATTCTCAAGCAGTAGGGGTAACATTATATGTCTGCTAGATGCCGACGATATCTATTTGCCTAACAAGGTTGCCGAAGTTGTCAATGCTTTTAGAAAAGATCCTAATACTGACTGGTTTTTTCATCGCGCAACCCCATATCAGTCTAGTCAGCTCCTAACCGATAGCCTGACGTCCATCTTTAAAGATGTTGCCATCAAAAACCCTAAGGAAAATCCTAGGAAAATTGACTTTAGAAGCGCCGTTCGCAATGCTAAGTCTCCCTCATTTGCCCCATCTACATCTAATATCTGTCTATCTAGAGCATTAGCAGAAAAGATTTTTCCCATGCCTGAGGTGCCGGGAAAATCGGGGGTAGCAATTTCCGATCTTTACATCAAACTATTAGCCGTAGGATTAGGTGTCGGCTATCAAACAGAGCGAAAGCTGTGTCTTTTTAGGCTTCACAATAATATCTATTCAGATACTGAAGCCGTCAATAAGCGAAAAATCGGAGCTGAAATCTCTATCGCTACTGGCTATTGGATCAGAGCCAAAGGTGCTGATTTTGAGCATTTAAGTAATAAATTATTAGCGAAAGGTATCAGCCTGAGAAAAAAATGTCGGCTCAGTGATAAAAATTTCAATAATCTGATTGAGATATATCTCTCCCATACCAACATCCTAGGTAAGATCAAGCTCAATTTGATGATTTTCTACTATCTCACTCACCTTTAATATAAACACATGATTTAAGTACACACCCTAAAAATAGAAAAATCATCACATCCCATACCATTGAACACTATTATC
>NZ_JADEXP010000588.1 GCF_015207065.1 Leptolyngbya cf. ectocarpi LEGE 11479
GTCATACCGCCCCCCCAAACACTTCAATCGCATTAAATGCACAGACCGGAGCCCCATAACCCACCCGAATCAGCTGATTCGGTTCCCCCTTGCCGCAAAACGGAGTGCCATACATGTCCCACGTGCTGCCATCGCCCACCTGGGACAAACTATGCCAAAACTGAGGCGTCACCGAGCGATAGTTAGGATTTTTAAGCGTCCGAGTCAGTTTGCCATTTTCGATTAGCTTGCCGTACTCGCAGCCAAACTGGAACTTATGGCGCTGATCATCAATGGACCAGGAGCGGTTAGTCTCCATATAGATACCCTGCTCAATGTTGGCAATGATTTGCTCAAACGAGCGCTCCCCAGGCTCCAGGTTAATATTGGCCATGCGGTCAATCGCCGGTCGATTCCAGGATGACGCGCGCGAGTTAGCCACCCCCGGCACATTAGAACGCTGCTGACTTTCCAGTCCCCCCAGCCCCCGCTCTAACTTCCCTGCCCGGATCAAATACTCACGGGTTGCCGGTGTACCCACATCGTCAAAGCCATAGCTGCCCAGCTCCCCTACTACTGTGGGGTCAAAGGTGACATTCATCAGCTCGGAGCCATAGGTCAACGAGCCAAAGTCCTCCAGCTTAATAAAGCTGCCCCCGGCATAGTTTCGTTCATCCCCTAAAATCCGGTCCAGCTCCAGGGGATGTCCAATGCTTTCATGGATTTGCAACATCATTTGGTCTGGAGCCAGCACCAGCGTTGTCGCCAGATCGGGGCAGTTATCCGCATGGAGTAATTCCACCGCCTGCTCGCCCACCTGCTGCACCCGCTGCCACAGATCTAGACCTGGAAATAACTCCCATCCTCCCTGGTAGCTTTGGGCCAGATACCCATGGTCGGTCCGCAGCTGGGTAATCGGCCCATCCTGAGCGATGGTGCCAATGTGAGTCTCGATTAAATAGTCCCGCTGATAAATCTCCGAGCCATTGCTACTGACAAACCAGGTCTCAATGTCATGGCTTCTAGCCGACGCACTGGTTTGAGCAATCTGATCAGACACCTTGAGCCGGTCACACACCTGCAGCAAAATCTGATTTAACTCAGCCGGGGACAGAGCCTCTAACCCTTTGCGCTGGGGAGATATATAGTTTCCCGTCGCTTTGGGGCGCGTCGCCGTTGTAAACCGGTGGACGGCCCAAGCACTGGCAGCCATAGCCTGTTCATAAGCCGCCACAATCGCCGTCGCCAGAGACGCAGCACTGAGATCATTCGTCGCACTGTAGCCAAACTGCCCCTGGGCTAATACTTCCACCATAGCGCCGTGGCCATAGTGCTGAGCATTCCGCTCTGGGTGCGCATCTCGAATGGCACAGGCTTTGGTGACATCTTTAACAGCTCGAATACCGATCCAGTCGGCAGATACTGTCGTGGCAGTGACAACGTCAGCAAGGAACTTAAACATACATTTTGCGGTAGTGCAGACCCGGCGTCAGGCCATCCCAATGGACCACACCTGTCTCGATAGTAGTAATTCTTACTCATTCAGACCCTGAATGGGGGGCGAGACCCTCTATTATCCAGAGGTTTTTTTTAAGACACGCAAGTAAATCATGGGTTTTGGTTTGTTTTAAATTCAAAAAACCAATTTATAATTCAAAAAATAAAGCAAAATAAAATCAAAGCCTTAAAAAATAAATTAATGGATGATTTAGACGGCAGTATTTTAAGCGCGCTAATGGTAGATGGGCGGGTGACCTGGTCCGATCTGGCTAACCGCTTTGGTGTCTCGTCACCGGCTATTAGTGAACGGGTGCGACGCTTAGAAAAACGCGGCATTATTCAGGGCTATCGGGTGACGGTAGACCCGGTACAGCTGGGGTACGACGTGAGCGCATTTGTGGCGGTGGTCTTGGAGCATCCGCAATACCGTCAGGCTTTTTTGGACTATGTGCAGACTACAGATGAGATCCAGGAATGTCACCACGTGGCGGGGGATGGGGAC
>NZ_JADEXP010000035.1 GCF_015207065.1 Leptolyngbya cf. ectocarpi LEGE 11479
ACTGGGAGCCTTGCTAACCCATTGGTTACACGTGACTGAGGCAGATTTTGACAATCTGTGGCTGTTAGTAACTATTACGAATCTGACCACGCTATTGCCCTTACCGTTGCTGTTTTTACTGCCCAGCGATTCGGCGGTGTCGGACGCTGATAATACGGCGCTGGAAACGCTGGATGGATCGACCACCGAAGAAGAGTCACCAGAGCCAGCCTTGAGTTCTTTATAGATTTGGAGCCGTGCAAACAGGCTGCCGATGTCCAAATATGGCCAGTGGGCCAATGTCTATTTTCACTTTTTTTACCGCCTACACATGCAAACTCTTCCCTCTCCCAGCGCATCTACAGATTTTGATATGGACGATTGGCGTAGCGGCTATTGTTCACAGCCTAATGAGTACGCTTATGAAATCGATGAAATTGAGGGGACAATCCCTGATGAGCTAACTGGAACGCTATTCCGCAATGGTCCAGGGTTACTCGACATTGCTGGCCATCCTGTGCACCATCCCTTTGATGGCGATGGCATGATTACGGCCATTTCTATTTCGAAGGGCAAAGCTTTTTTTCGTAACCGCTTTGTGCGGACCGAAGGCTATGTCAAAGAACAGGCGGCGGGTAAACCTCTGTACCGTGGTGTATTTGGTACGCAAAAACCAGGCGGTCCGTTCGCTAATGCTTTTGACCTGCGCCTGAAAAATATTGCCAATACTAATGTCATTTACTGGGGCGGCAAACTGCTGGCTCTTTGGGAGGCGGCTGAGCCTCATCAGCTCGATCCTAAAACGTTAGAAACATTAGGGTTGGATTCTTTAGAGGGGGTATTGAGGCCTGGAGAGGCATTTTCAGCCCATCCTCGAGTTGATCCGGGGTGCGATCGCACACCTCGCCTAGTCAACTTCGGCGTCAAAACCGGCCTTTCCAGCACAATTACCCTCTACGAATTTGACCTCAAGGGTCGTCTGGTACACACCCATCAGCACAATATCCCAGGGTTTGCCTTTTTACACGACTTTGCCATCACCCCCAACTACTGCATCTTCTTTCAAAATCCGGTCAGCTTTAGCCCCATACCGTATCTAGCCGGTCTTAAGGGCGCCGCTGAGTGCATTCAGTTCAACCCCAAACAACCCACGCGTGCCATCCTGATACCTCGGGATGGCACCAGTCCCATCCAGACCATCGACCTCCAACCCTGCTTTGTGTTCCACCATGCCAATGCCTTTGAACAGGACGGCAAACTGTACCTAGATTCCATCTGCTATCAAGAATTTCCCGATCTTAAAGGGGCAGAAAATTACTTAGACGCCGATTTTAGTCGCATTCCTGAGGGGCAACTATGGCGTTTTGAATTGGACCTGGCCACCAGCACCAGTCAGGCTGAGTGTCTGATTGAGCGAGGCTGCGAGTTTCCGGACCTAAACCCTGAGCACGTCGGTCGTCCCTACCGCTATCTGTACATCGGTGTTGCCCATCGAGCCCAGGGTAACGCCCCCCTCCAGGCCATCCTCAAACGCGACTTAGCAACAGGTCAAGAAGAGATTTGGAGTTTTGCTCCCCGTGGCTTTGCGGGTGAACCCATCTTTGTCCCGCGACCTCAAGCAAACGCAGAGGATGATGGTTGGGTATTAGGACTGATTTACAACGCCGAGCGTCGCTGCTCGGAACTCGTCATTTTAGATGCTCAGCGGATTGAGCAAGGGCCGATTGCTATCCTCAAACTCCCCCACCATATCCCCTATGGATTACACGGTAATTTTGCGCAAGATCTGACGTGATGGTTTTGGCCAGAGCGTCTTTTACGTAGAACACCACATTGATAGGCTCCTTATCCGTAGGGGATAGCACCTATTTATGCCATTCAACGGTTGACGTCCGAGCACAGGCGGGAACTATGCGTACGTCATCTAGTAACAAGTAGCACCCGTACCGCCAATGAGTCACGACCAAGCATCAGGGAAGGAAACCCTCAATTATCGACTACGTCCTAACGCTGACGGCGTTTGCCTTGATGTTTGGGAAAACAGTCCTAATTTCCGACCTGGCCAAGCATCCTACCGATTTTTTGTCACCTATCAGCTTAAGTCTGCTGCTGACGCTCAAGTTATCCTAGATAGTTATTTGGTGGCTAATGATGTGTACCAGGCTGCACCGTCCAACGAAACAGTCACACCTATTCACCTGAGAACGCTGGTAGACGCCCAGTCACTCTGAGGTGCAGCAGATGATTTTATTTATCAGGCATCTCGGGTTCAGCCAGCTGTCGCTGCGTTTCTTCTAAATAATAGTCACCCAAATCTGCCCCATTAATCACTATTGCTTCATAGCGTAAAACCCCATCCACATAAACCTTAGCCCCCACAGCGGGTGCCGGCTGCTGGCTCATCACCCAGACTTGTCCGGTACCATCATCCAGCTGGTAGAGCCAACCATTCAGAATTGCTAATCGTTGAGTGACCGCTCCCGCTAAGGGCAGTGACCGCTCAACGCGCTGCGGCTGTCGCAATGACTCAATGGCGACAGTCGCTCTTGGTAACGATAGGGCAGGAATCCGAGAACCGGATGGCGCTTGGCAAGCTACACACAAAGCCATTAGTCCCACACCTGTACCCAATAAAGAAAATTTACGGTCAAAAAAATACATCGCTGATGCGGCCATGTTTTGGTCGGGGGATAGCCTTTGGTAATCTGAGGACAGCCAATGTGGCTAGTATCCCCTAATCAACTAGCTCCATGGGCACTGTCGCCCATAAAGTTAGCAAATTTTTCATGGCCCAACGGTTAGATGGCAAAGCACTTGCGCAAAAGATCCAATCTCAGCTAACAGCCGATATCACTAGCGATCGCAAGTCGATGGAGCGACCGCCGGGCTTAGCCGTTGTCATGGTAGGAGACAACCCGGCTAGCGCCGCTTATGTGCGCAATAAAGAACGCGCCTGTGAGCGGGTGGGTATTACCTCTTTTGGCTCACACCTACCGGCTAATACCGCCCAAGCCGATGTAGCCGACCTGATTGATCAACTGAACCAAGACCCGCGCGTAGATGGCATTTTAATTCAGCTACCCCTCCCCAACCATTTAGATGCAGTGGCTCTGCTCAATCGGATTGATCCAGCCAAAGACGCCGATGGTCTGCATCCTGAAAACCTGGGTCGCTTAATCCGGGGCGAGTCTGGCCTTCGTAGTTGTACCCCTGCAGGGGTCATGGCTATCCTCAAGGAGTACGATATTGAGCCAGCAGGGCAAAAGGCCGTGGTGCTGGGTCGTAGCATTCTGGTAGGCAAACCCATGGCACTCATGCTACTAGAGGCTAATGCCACCGTGACCATGGCCCATTCTCGGACGACAGATTTGCCTGAGCTATGCCGTCAGGCTGATATTTTAGTGGCTGCCGTTGGCCGTCCAGGAATGATTAATGCTGACTGGGTCAAACCAGGAGCCGCCGTTATTGATGTCGGCATTAACCGCATTCAAGATACGACATCAGACAAGTCCAAGCTGGTGGGCGATGTAGACTTTGATAGTGTAGAGCCCATCGCTGGGGCAATTACTCCAGTGCCTGGTGGAATTGGCCCCATGACCGTGACCATGTTGTTGCAAAATACATTATTAAGCTACCGTAAGCGATTTAATGGTTAATTAATAGTTAGCCTTTGCACGCGATCGCACTTCCACATAATTAGGTTCGTAAGTCGCCAGGTTCGTACTTATCTTTTCTTGTAATCATGATCACCACTGATGTCGCTGCTGATTTTGACCTCAAAAATTACCTCACCACCCAGGGTGCCGAGGTTGAAGCAGCTCTCGAACAGTCACTAACGGTGGTCTATCCCGAAACCATCTATGAGTCCATGCGCTATTCCCTGATGGCAGGGGGGAAACGATTACGACCGATTCTCTGTTTAGCCACCTGCGAACTGGTAGGAGGAACGCTGGCACAAGCCATGCCCACGGCCTGCGCCCTTGAGATGGTACACACGATGTCGCTGATCCACGATGACCTACCGGCCATGGACAACGATGACTATCGCCGGGGCCAACTCACCAACCATAAGGTCTATGGTGATGATGTGGCGATTTTAGCCGGGGATGCCCTGCTTGCCTATGCGTTTGAGTTTATTGCCGATCGCACTGAAGGTGTACCGCCCAAGGCTGTTTTAGAGGTGATTCGTCGCCTGGGACGCGCTGTTGGTGCGGCTGGATTGGTGGGGGGTCAAATTGTGGATTTGGCATCTGAGGGCAACCCCGATACGTCCATCGAAACCTTGAATTTTATCCACATGCATAAGACAGCTGCCCTCCTGGAGGTTTCTGTCGTAGCCGGAGCGGTGTTAGCCGGCGCAGACACTGATACTGTGGAGCGGCTTTCCCGCTATGCCAATAATATTGGCCTGGCATTCCAAATCGTAGATGACGTGCTGGACATTACCTCTACCCAGGAAGAACTCGGTAAATCTATTGGGAAGGACGTTCAGGCTCAGAAAGCTACTTACCCGAGTATTTGGGGTCTAGATGAATCGAGAAAGCAGGCCGATACCTTGATTCAAGCAGCCAAGGACGAACTGAGCCCATTGGGTCCCTCACAGCAGCCTTTGGTTGCGATCGCAGATTACATTATCGCGCGCACGCACTAATATCTCATCAACATCTACATCCATATGGAAGCCTTTAGCGAGATTTTTCAAAACCACGTTCTTGTGGTGTCCTTAGTAGCCTGCTTGAGTGCCCAGCTGCTGAAGTTGATCATCGAAGGCATTACTAACCACCGGCTCAATTTTCGGGTCCTCGTCGAAACAGGCGGCATGCCCAGCTCCCATTCAGCCCTTGTTACCGCCTTAGCCTGTGGTGTTGGCCAGACCATCGGCTGGTCAAGTCCAGCCTTTGC
Organism: Leptolyngbya cf. ectocarpi LEGE 11479; assembly: GCF_015207065.1. GTDB lineage: Bacteria > Cyanobacteriota > Cyanobacteriia > Phormidesmidales > Phormidesmidaceae > Leptothoe > Leptothoe ectocarpi. The sequence goes on from NZ_JADEXP010000035.1 coordinate 4,882, forward strand.
CCTGACAACGGTATTTGCCGTCATCGTCATGTATGATGCCGCCGGAGTCCGGCAGGCCGCAGGCAAACAAGCACGGGTGCTCAACCAAATTGTGGATGAGTTCTTTAACGAGCACGAATTTCAAGAAGATCGGCTCAAGGAACTCTTAGGTCACACTCCTGTGCAGGTTGTAGCAGGGGCCGCCCTAGGCGTTTTTATCGGTCTGCTAGCCGCCCCTGCTTATTAGAAAACACGCAAAGAGCATAGAAATTAATTTGAGGCCCGTAGCTAGCGAATAGTATCCGTTAGTCTGATCACCTGCTGACTATCAACCAAAAACGAGGTCAGGCCACTGTCAACTAACTGCTGTAATCTAGCCGCAGCTGCCGATGTATCTGTCGTATGGAGCACCAGTAAATAGGGCTGCTGGAGATACACAGCTAAACCAACATTGCCCTGTTGAGCCAAATTACGACCAATGGCAGGATCTTGCTGATAGTCCACCAGCACAGCCACACCTTCACCCAGCAGCGTCGGCTGGTACAGCATCGGTGCGCTTTCAGCGACGGGCTCATCTGGGGCAGTTGGCTCTGGAGAATATGCCGTTGATTCTACAACCACCGTCTCCAGTTGTTCAATGTCACTCATATATAGAGCCCAGGAGTTAGCCACCTCCAGAGAGTCAAAGCCTCCAGCTCGGACAACGGTATCCCCCAAGTAGTTACACACTAACGTGGGTTTATCGACGGGCAGTATTGACAGGGTGCGATCGCGCTCCGATTCATCAGCACCACGCACCAGCAATAGATACTCACCACTCGCTGGCGGTGGGCAATCAGGATAGCTCTGGGCCATCCCTTGCCCAGCCCAACCGCTACTCAGCAACACAATGATTGCCCCACCTAGCCACCGATACCCCATAGCCATATCTCCTAGATGACTAAACCGTTTTTACACCAGAAACCACATTAGCCTTAGGAAATCGTCAAGATCCTAAAGAGCTAGCTCAGCTATCAACCAGTCTCCGCTTGTTCAGACCGCAGCCGCCAAGGATGCCAATGGATCACTCACGGATGCCAACGGGGCCTTAAACTCTCCAGTCGCAATATATTCCAGCCGCAGCTTCAGCCAGGTGATAAACACCTTATCCGTTGAAACCACCGCTGCCGCAGGTTGTGGACAGCTCGATTTAACCGTTGCTAGCTCAGGCGCTTCCAAAAAAGCAGGCTGTTTAATCAACCAAAAATCAATCTCTTTTTCTTGTTCTTGATAATAGCGTCGTCGCTCTTTGAGAACTTCCTCTAGAGGCTCTTCCTCCAGGAGAAAGCGCTGGCTTGCTACGGCGTAATAGTATGTCGTCATACGTCTTAAAAACTTTTAAAGTCGAGGAGTCCGCTAGCGAACCCAGTTTGCAAATCCAATAGACAGGATTCTAGCAGGGAATGCAGACTCTCGTTAGCATGCGTAATTAAACCTTGCGCGCTATGGAGCAACGCCCACACCTAGAAATCAACCGGTGCTGCCGCCACCGGACGAGGAATCTCATCTTCCACTAGCACATAGCTATCGTCGTCATCATCTTGGAAGTCATCATCCACCTCATCATCCTGGAGAGCAGCATCAGCTCCGTTAATGAGCACTCCCAATAAGCGAATATCTTCATTCAGATCGAGTTCTTCAAGGGCAGTATTTAGAACCGCTCTCTCCGTCACCCCAGGTCGGGCCACCAGAACCATGCCATCGGTTTGCTCTTCTAAGAGCAAGGCATCATCCACACGACTCAAGGATGGCGTATCCAAGATCACCATATCAAAGCGCTCGCGAGCATCGTCCAAGAAACGACGCATCTCACTTGATTCTAAAATTGCGGCTGCCTGCCGCTGAGGCCCAGGACTGGGGGAAACATACAAGTTCTCAATAGAAGGCACCATGCGAACATTGTCACCAATGCTGCCACCGTAGTAGCGTAAGGGTTCTAGCAAGACACGGTCGTCATTGACTAACCCCAGATACTGAGCTTTAGAAGGCGATCGCAAATCTGATTCAACCAAAAGCGTACGACGACCAGCTTGGGCCGCAGCAATCGCTAAGTTATAGGCAGTGATGCTCTTCCCCTCATTAGCAATCGTGCTGGTGACCAGCACCACCCGAGGACCAATCACGCTGTCCTCAAACCCCGTCAAACGGAGCTTACTTAAACAGCGCTCATAGCTGCTGTGATACTGAGAATCCGCCTGCACCAAAATAGGAGCCGCTTTAGCAGGTCGCGTTCGAATCACCGGAATTGCCCCCAGTATAGGCATATCCTGATCGCGCAATAATTTCTCTAAATCCTCAGGTGTGCGGATAGTACCATCCAACATATCAAGCAAGAAAATGATACCTCCGCCTGCCACTAGACCCAGCAGCCCCCCTGCCAGCAAAATCGTCGCAGGATTTGGCTTTTCAGGCTCATTAATAACAGCTGTGGGCGGGTTAGCTACCGTTAAACTACTGACGGTTTCAGCTTCCGCCGCCTCTGCATCAACAATACGCGCCTGAATTTGATCATAGAGCAACTTTTTCAGCCCTACTTGGTTGGCCAACCGCTCACGCTCTAACTGCAGGTTGGGTAACCCAGCATAATCACGTCTTAAATCTTGCTCTACTTTTGCCAACGTCTGATTTTGACGTATTAGCCGCGCCCCTTCTCGTTCTAAATCAATCAGTTGATTCGCTAATGCAGCCCGCGCAGGGTCCAAATTTTGATTGATATTGACGGCAGCCCCTTGAGGCAGCGTAGCCAGTTGACGACTAAGACCTGGAAAAACCTCGTCTACACGCTCAGACAACTGAGCACCTAAGGTTTGTTTTGTAGTATTCAGCTCAAGAACGGCAGGATGACTGTCCCGATACCCAGATGCTTTGAGCTGCTGATACTGAGTATCAATCCCGTAAAGCTGAACACGCAGATTGGCAATAATGGGATCCGCACTCAATGCCGATGAAACATAGGCTTCTGTCGGTGACATGCCGAGACGCTGCTGCAGGCTCTGCATCTCAGTCCTAATATCCTCAATGGCAATTTCATTTTGCCGTCTTTGCTGCTGCCCACCGGAAATTTGCCCCAGCAAGCTACCATCTTCAGCCGCTTGAATCGCCGGACCTCTTTGACGATCATATTGCTCTAATGTTTGTTCTGCTTGCCTTAGAGCGCTTTCAATGGGGGGTAAACGCTCATTGAGCGCATCAATAATCGCCTGCAATCTAGCTTTATTACGAACTCGACTGAGTTCGACCATGCCCTGGAACAAGGTATTTAGAACAATTGTTGCCGTTTCTTCATCGTCATGAATAAAGCGAACAACGGCCCTCACCCCAGGCTCGTCCTTCTTGCCACCACTGACAACAACGGTCGTATTCCGACGAATTTCGTCCGGTGCTAGCTCCACACCTCGAGTCACGAGCTGGCGGGAAACCTCCTTGAGCAAAACTTCAGGCAGTAGCTGGTCTTCACTGATAATTCCTCGCCCCAGCTGATCAATCGTATCCGCTGTATTCGTCAAAGAGACCAGGGGGGAATTATCCACTAACATCCCCTCAGCATAATATTCAACCGGAGGTGGCGGCTGCAAAGCAACTACGCCGGACGCACCCACAATCGAAAGCAAACAGGTTAGTCCAGCCCACTTATATCGCTGAACAGCTAACAGATATCGCTTGATAATAGGAGATACCATGGCTTCGCGCTGGATAAAGAGAACTAGATAAAAGGCTTGGGATATTTCTCAGATATAAACCCACAAGCTATAACAGGTCTAATTTTTTACATCCTGATAGCTAAGGAAAGCATAGCTTAATCCAGTAGTTGCTGTTGCTGATTTCAGGGATAAACCGATCTATGAAATGCGGTACTAGCCAATGTTTCTCAAATGAAATCATAGTTCGGAGTAGCAACGGCCAGTAACTTACATCGCTAAGCATACATGCCGTAAATACAGCACCTCCCAGTCATTATTAGTTAAATAGATCATTATCAAAGATGCCGTCAAAAAAGAGTAGAAAGCTCAATACGTCTTGGAAAGGCTGGGTAATCGTATCAATTGCAAAGGTAATCCGATTAATAAAATTCCGACCTACGACAATGACGTCATTATCTCTGAGCGGTGGGTTTTGGGTTGGATCACCATAGATAGCGTCTTTGGCATTCAGCTTGGTAACAATAGTCTCACCTTGTTCTGGATCAAACCGAATAAGCGCCACCGACCGGAGATTAGCTTGATTGAGGGGTAAACCCAGGCCATTGCCGCCTCTAACAGCATCGCCCACTAAAGCATCAGCAAATGTACTGCCATTGGGTAAGCGTTGCCCTCCAACTGCACCTCTAGGATAGTTCACAACCCGAACTAGAATTTCAGGCTGCGCCAGGGTGGAACGCGAGACAAAGTTAACATCATAGTCATAGGCCTGGGCTGGATCTAGGCGAGAAACAATGACAACGTCTCCATTCTCTAGACGCTCTTCCGGTAGTGGGACTCCATCCCGGACAGGCGTGTATAGATCGAGCGTTTTCTCAATCACACGATTGTTAGATAAACGCCGCTGAATACGGATTTCCCGCAAATCAGCTGTACTACGTGCCCCTCCTGCAGCCAACAGGGCCGCTGTCACCCTTGGGGTAGCTAGAGGATATAAACCTGGACGTTCAATTTCACCTAGCATAATCACCTCCACACCGCGCTGGGCAGTCAGGGTTAGCGTCACATCAGGCACACCATATTGACGAGGGTTATTCGCTCGCAAGGCCTGATAACTTGAACCAATACGCTGATTGAGTTCTAACTCTGCCACCTGATATGGCAAACCTTGGAGAGCATTAGCCAGCCCCAGGGAACGCACCTCAGATAAAACGACATATTGGTTATAAACAGCTCGTACCCTATTCTCTGCCTGATTGAGGGTAAGCCCTTCGAATGAGACAGCGCCTTCAATAGGTAAAATCACATTTCCCTGCTGATCAAGTGTGGCTTGAAATGAAAGATCGGGAAACCTCTGTACACTGGCAAAAATGCCATCGCCCGGACCCAGACGATATTGCTCAAACGCGTCTTCCACCGGTTCCGGCGTAGAGCCTGTACGGATACGAGGGTCTAAGTCATCAAGAGTGGGGCGGAGATCTAAGCGCTCAACCGTAGGCTCTCCAGAGCCTGGATCGACCTCAGACGGAACAACATCGGCATCCAACAGAGTAGGGTCTTCATTTGGCGGCGGCACGGATGGGGTGAGGGGTGTTATTTCCTCTGTAACCCTTTCGGAGGAAGTTTCTTCAGAGATACCTTCTGCAGGCAACGGATCGAGCTGAGCCAAGCTAGGTTTCTGCCACAGATACCAGCAAACCGTACTTAGCAACAGCTGCATAGCCAAGGCACTGGCTTTTCGCAAGGAACACGGTTCATACATCGCGTTAGTATCTTTGAGCAGAGCCATATTAACTCAACAAAAATCAATAAAAGTATATATTTGACTACAGATAACCTATGAGAACGATACGTTTTGCAATGTAGCCACTGTAGCCTATCTTCATACACCATCCGAAGATGATCTAGCAGCCGTAGCTTCGATTAGCGTCTAACGATGCTACAGGTCAGCAGAAAAAACAGTCTCTCCTAAAGATGTTTGCACCAGCTGACTGAGCTGCTCTAAATCAGAGTAAAACAGCGATATATCACCGAGTGGGGGCATGGGTACCAAGACACTAACCGCCACCCAGGGGAGACGCTCGCCTCGTTTCCACTGATATAACTGATCTTGCCAAAACCAGTGATGCGGTGCTGGGTGACCACCGTGGGGTAAGGCATACCATTGAGCCACGGCAAAGGTTTGACTGGATGTCCAGGCCCGAAACGTATCAACGCGTAAAGGCCCCATGCGCAAGCGTCGATGGTTAGAAGTTTGCCATTTTTGAGCCCCTTTTAGGTCAATCCACTCCACTTCAGGCTGGTCTTTAGACTGGCCTTGAGGTTTTAGGAAGAGTATCATTTGCTCTGGAGCAGCGTTATTCGTAGGGGTCAATTGCTGGACTGACCACTGATCGCCACCGATAGCAATTTTTTGCTGGAACTCTTCAGACCAGCCTTCTAGACTTAACCCAGTTTCTTTTAAGCCTCGCACCAGACGAATTTGAGGCACGTCTGGAGGTGATTGCCAGGGCCACTGACCAGACAGGTATTGAGGAATAGCTACAGCCGCAATGATAGCCGCGAGGACAGCAACGACTAGCCACTTTAGCCGAGACTTAGATTTAGGAGCATCTGAGGATAAAAATGACAGAGCCATCGGCTAGAACCTTATGAATGGTCAAAATGAGCATTTTGAGGGGTTATTGCACAGAAAACTGGTAACGCCCTTGATTAAAAAGCTCAAAAGTCGAAGGGTGGTGGTGACGACATGGAAGTAGTACCGGCATCTTGAACAGTCACAGTTGCTAGGGTGGCAGGCACGTGGGTTTGGATTGCATTGACAATCAGGACTAATGCGCCCAACATCACCGCAGAATAGACATCACCACCCCAGCTTTCATGCAGCCAGTGAAAGGCTGCTGTCATACTGTGGCCATGGAAAAAGGTCAAAATCGTATTGCGCAGGATATTGCCAATCACGCTAACTGAAATGATGCCTACAAAGAATATGCCTGTGCGTAGCTTGGACCGATATAAATCGGTCCAATAGGTGAGAATTAACCCCATATACAAGCTTGTAAAGAGCATCTTTAAGCCTGCGCAGTGGGGGGCGACCTCTACAAGCTGCTGATTCATGCTCAAGTAGATGTTGTTGACCTCAACCTCATAGCCCAAACCATGCAAAATAGTGCCTGCCACTGTGGCAATAAACCTCTGGAGTGGCAAGATATAGGGTTCAATCAAATAAGGTAGCTGTGTAGGAGTGGAAAAAACGATCAGCACCAGGGGAAAGAGCATCAGCTTCAGACCCGCTGGCCCCTTTAGACACAGTAAAAGGCCTGTCAGCATCAGGGGGAATGACAGGTTAACTGCATCCATAACTCCACTGGTGTAAAAGACAAAGGCGACCGCTAAACACACAACGCCTGACCAGTGGAGCCGATCAACCAGCTGATGCCAGGTTTGCCGCTTGTCCCACACTAGTTTGAAGGCAAGGGGAATTCCTAAAATTCCATGGCTGAAGTATTCATGCTGGATACTAATATTTTTGTTGATCCAGCCATCCCATACCCAGTGAAATAACAAAGGCCCATAGAGGATGGCTAAACAGCTGAGAGTTGCTAGCTCAATTGACCACCGTGGAGATTTTGTTGGAGGAATGCTAATCATACATTTAGTAGTTTTTTTGAATTAGTAGGTTTTTAAGATTCAGTTTTTAGGTCAACACGGGACAGGTTTGGACCAATCCCACAACCGTCTTGGCAACATACGCCAGTTGGTCATCGGTCATACCGGGATACATCGGTAGTGAGAGTATTTCTTGACTTAGCTGCTCAGCAATGGGGAAATCGCCAGGCTGATAGCCTAAATGATGAAAGGCAGGCTGCAAATGGCAAGGGACTGGGTAGTGAATACCGGACTGAATATCAGCCACCGCCAGTTCCTGCTGCAGACGCGTGCGATCAATAGGACACTCACGGGTTAGACGAATCACATAGAGATGATAAACATGACCACCGCCGCTTTGATTTGCCATGGGAATTAAGCCCTGATTCGCTAGGGGTTTGAAGGCATCATCGTAGAGTTGGGCTAAACGATTGCGATCGCAGTTCCAAGCCGCCAAATGCGCTAGCTTTATGTTTAATATATCGGCCTGTAAGGTATCTAGACGACTGTTCGTTCCGCCAGGGTCGGTGTGGTAGTACTTACGGGTTGAACCATAGTTACGTAGCGATCGCACTGTTTGGGCGACCAAATCTTGCTGCGTAACCACCATGCCGCCATCGCCCATCGCCCCCAGGTTTTTACTGGGATAAAAGCTAAACGCTGCGGCTAGTCCAATGCTCCCAGTCTTTACCCCTTCTCGCTCAGCTCCATGGGCCTGGGCGGCATCTTCAAAGATGGTAACCCCGTGGGTCTCAGCTAACGATCGCAGACCACTGGGCGACACCATTTGACCATACAGATGAACCGGGATAATGGCACGGGTTCTCCGGGTAATCGCCCGTTCTGCTGCCGCTAAATCCATCAGCCCTGTATCTAGCTCACAGTCCACAAAAACAGGCGTCGCCCCAGCCTGTAGCACACCAATTAACGTGGCCACAAACGTATTGACGGGTAGGATCACCTGGTCCCCAGGGCCAATGCCACACGCCCGTAAACCTAAGGTTAATGCGTCGGTACCTGACCCCACTCCGACACCCAATTGAGCCCCGCAAAGAGCAGCAAACGCCTGCTCAAATTGAACCACAGCGTTCCCCAAGATATAGTCCCCTCGCTCGGCCACCGCCGCCATCGCCGCTAGGAGCTGTGGACGCAGCGGAGCATGCTGTTGGGATAGATCAACAAAGGGGACAAAATGTGGATTAGCCATGGGGTGAAATTACGATTGGACGTTGATCGCTGCTCCTACCGCTGTGGTTGGCGATGGTTAAATAGACATATACGTAATTGATATTTATTAATATTCCCCAGACAGAGCATCCCCCAGACAAAGACATGGAGGGCTCAGGAAACACAATCGGCAGCCGAGCCTTTCCCTAAATGAGATAGCTACATACAAGCTGCCTGCTGTTTCATTTAGTCTCTCCTGTTTATTTGGTTTAGTGGGTGGTTGGACATCCCCAGATCTTAAAATCTCCATGAAGCCTGATAGATAGCTTCATCTCTGCTTGAAAATTGACGAGGGTTGTTCTGAACACTATGGTGAGCGGAACCTGTAGTGAGACCTGACAAGTGATACCTGACAACGTTGCTATTTACCCCACCCTATGGACACCAAAACAGCCCGCTATGTCCTGATGACCCAGGCAGATGTCACCGTAACCGACTCATTTTTGGGCCGTCTCAAGCAACACCAACCGCCAGTACCAGGGCAAGTCACCTCGTTACTCCTCGCCCTTAACACCCTTAGACAAGATCTGAAAACAGCTCAAACACTGGATCGGACACTTGTGTATGCCCTGCACCAGCTAGCCTATGAAAGTCGTCAATGTTACGAGCAAGGAAAACAGGCCAGGGTGGAGTGGCCACCGATATTAGATGCTGATATTGAACGGATTGCGATCGCAACCGCCCAAATTTTTAAGGGTGAACCGGCATAGGCATCCCTTTTGTCGCCACCCCCTGGTAAAAATAGCCCATCACCTTAGGCAGGGAGGTGGCATAAAACTCCTCTATGGCCACCTGCTCAAACACGCTATGCACCAAACTACCCATGGGGCGATCCAGATGGCAGCCATCCGCCATCCGGCGCTGTATCGGTGTGAGCCTACGCTGCCAGAGACCCACACCTGACTCCGGACTCAGGCCATGCTCAATAAAGAAAAATTTGCCCCCTGGCTTGAGGACACGGTAAACCTCGGCTAGGGCTTGCTCAATATTAGGAATGCTGCACAGGGTCCAAGTACACACAACGGCGTCAAAGCTATGTGCAGCCATAGGTAGCGCCTCTGCCTTGGCTGTTTGTAGATTAATTTTCACGGTGGAGGTTTGGATGCGAGGGTTTGCGATCGCAGCCATGCCCTCATTTGGATCAATCGCCGTTAAAGACGTCACCCTATCACCGTAATACGGCACATTCAACCCTGTACCAAACCCAATCTCTAACACCTCACCCTCCACAGATTTCAAAAGCGACTGACGGTAGCCACTGAGTTCCTGACCTGACATCGAGAGATCCAACAATCGTGGAAAAATCAGCCGTGAATAAATCCCCATGGGCTACCCTCAAAATCTCCCATCACATCAACTCAAAACATCCATACCCCTACCCAGGCTAAATAGTAGTATCTTGTTGACTCCACCGCTTATCATCAACGATTCTATGGACTCACTGAAGGGACAAGATCTGCTCAGCATGGCAGATCTCAGCAGCGCAGAGCTACATGGACTATTAGAGTTAGCCGCACAGCTTAAAACCGGAACTAGCCACCCCCAGTGTCCAAACAAAGTACTGGGTCTGGTATTTTCCAAGGCCTCTACCCGTACCCGTGTCAGCTTTTCAGTCGCCATGTATCAGCTTGGGGGCCAAGTCCTAGACCTTAATGCTGGAGTCACTCAAGTAGGACGCGGAGAACCCACAGCCGATACCGCCCGCGTTCTCGATCGCTATCTAGATGTTGTCGCCATTCGCACCTTCCAGCAGTCTGAAATCCAAGAATTCGCAGACTATGCCACTATTCCCGTCATTAATGCCCTGACCGATCTAGAACATCCCTGTCAGATTTTGGCCGACTTGCTCACCTTAAAAGAAGCTTTTGGTAGCCTAGAAAATTTGACCATGGCCTATTTCGGGGATGGCAACAATGTCGCCCATTCCCTAATGCTCGGGTGTGCCCTGGCCGGCGTGAATATTCGAGTGGCCACACCCGAGGGATATGCTCCCAATCAAACCGTCGTCGACCAGGCCATCCGGCTTACCCAAGGGCGCAGTGACGTCATCATTACTACCGATCCTCAAGCTGCCGCCGAGGGCAGCCATGCTCTTTACACCGACGTTTGGGCCAGCATGGGTGAAGAATCTGAGGCAGCATCCCGGATTCCTAAATTCCAGCCCTACCAAATCAATCAATCAATGCTGACCCTAGCCGATAACCAGGCCATCGTAATGCACTGCCTCCCCGCCCATCGTGGCGAAGAGATTACCCACGATGTGATGGAAGGTCCTCAATCGCGTCTTTGGGACCAAGCAGAGAATCGTCTCCATGCACAAAAGGCATTACTAGCCGCTATTTTGAGCGCAGATTAAAGCAACAAACAGCCGTCAAACAGCCTAGAATTAGCACCCCCAGAGCACCCGAAAGAGGATTACCATGGATGCCCGTCACCCATTCAGGCGCGCGTCCCGACGGCACGACTAAATCTCCCACGTCCACAATGTAGTAGCCCCACACCAAGCCTCCATGTAACCCAATGGGTAACCCTAAACTGCTAAACCACGGACGCCGTGGACGACTGATATATCGGCTAGTCGACAACAGCAACCCCAATAAGAGCAAGCCTAAAAACTGCGGGGATGTCCTCAGCACCTCGGGTAACGGTTTGATGAAATGGGCCACTGCAAAAATACAGCTACTCCACAAAAGCGCCTGGGTTCTAGACACGCCTGTGCACAATTCAGCTAGCAACCAGCCACGAAATAAAAGCTCCTCAGCAATGGCGATGCCCAACCCCACCGCCAGGCCCTCCAACGCTATCGGCATCACCGACCTGGGATGAAAACTAGCCCAGCCCAGCCCAACCTCTAAGGCAAATAACACACAAACAAGACAAAACCCACAGAGTAATGCAGCCAACCCGTCTCTGACAAAACGTCCACAGAAAAGCAGGCCGTACTTTTCAAAAGGTCGCTTCCAGCCGTGTACCCCATAGCCCCAAAACCAGGCATGGCAGACAAAACCAATGTATAGGGCAACAAGCGCCAGGGTACTAGCAGCCTGGGCCTGGGCAAATAACTGCCCTAACCCATAAATACAGACAGCACCGGGAGCCCAAAGGAGCAATAATGTCGCAAAGAAAAGAATAATTCGCCAGAGCAGTGACGCACGAGCCATGCGGCGATAACACATTAACCACTGCATCATGGTGAGTCAGACAACCATTACTAACACATCGGTGACTTCACCATAGGACACCTACTCGTCGGGCTCAATAGTACTGGAGAGGCCTTTCGAGCACAGCATTTCACTGTAAAACTCAGCATGCTCTAATTCACAAACAATCACCAGGCCCACACCAGCGTTATGGGCCTGCATCATAATGTCAACCGCCTGGGGTACTGAAAGACTGGGCACGGTCTTAACCAATGACTCGACAACATACTCCATGGAGTTGAAATCATCGTTGTGCAATAAAACCCGATAGCGGGGGGCATGTTGCCGCTTGTTGGAAGTAACTGTCTTTTCAATTGTGCCAGTAGACACCATGGCTTTATTACTCGCTAATCAAGCAAAATTCACATCATACACAGGGATACCTCAGAATGGAGGCCCAAATAAGCCACACGCACACTGTTTTTAATTTTAACCAGAACTTATAGAAAACCTCGACCAAAAACCTCTAACCAGATAACGGATAAGGGATTGAGAAAAATCAAAAATTCAGACCCACTTTAAAAGTAACGAATAAATAATTTACGAAAACGTTTCGAAACACGCTTAATGGTAGCTTATTAGCTAATTTAACAAAAATTGAAGTTTTGCATCTAATACAATTAGAACAGTCATCTATGTGGTTACTCATCCCTTGCGGAGTCAAAGTTTGAGACGGCAGCCCACCTGGAAAGACTCGTCTATCGTTTGTTCGTTTGATTGAAAAAATATTTTTTTCAAAATGGTTAGTATAAATCCTGGACAAATTGTTTATCTTGAATGCTTGGATCAGCGACTCTATGCTGAAGCTATCCAGGTCGCTGGATCAGTACGGCTGTGGTGTCGACCGTTAATGCTGGTCTGTCATCTTCCCTACGAATCCCGACATCAACAGCAGATGATTGCAGAAGCAGCGACCGATCCTGAAACATGTAACCTTGATCTCTACGATCTTAAAACTGCTCCCGACCTAGTCTGGCCTATTGAGCGATTTAAGATGGCCTTTGATACAGATTTTTTTGCATTGCTATTCCACCTACGGCTCTCAGACGAGAATAGCGGCCCTGAAGCTTTAGCTAAGCAACAATTTCAGCACTTCATACACACATGTTGGAGTAGCGGCAGCTCTGACAATCAAGCCCCTAATCCACCGGCAAAGTTGATCTCAATTCGATAAGGATCGATTGGGTCCGCTCTAACTGATGCTATCCAGACGGGTTAAGTGTTGTACTCCTACCCATCACTTAGCGCACTGAACAATTAGCGCACTGAAGGAACTAGCTTAATACGGCCTTCATCCATCTCACTCATCAATAGCTCAAGAGCTTCATAATCTACCTCTGATATGTAGCCTAACCGAGAAAGCTCGGAATTGATTTGCTCTTCAATATCGGGAGTTAGCTGCTTCGTGTAGAGTGCTTTCTCTACCAGTTGGCGAATGGCAAACGAGTGCATAAGGTCTCCTAACAAGCTTTTGAACAGTGTCTACACTCCAAAGGTTAGGTTTTCCAGTTTGAAAGATAACCTTTTCTATCTCAAGTGAAACGTCTGGTGTTGGTAGCCTCAGTGATGCGGATCACTAACTCACTCTGGTTACTGGGATATCTATGGAGCAGGTAACGATCCTTACCGTTTGACGTCATGACTTACTAGAAACTTCAAAATAACGTTCCGGAGATTAAGATTCCGCGAATAGACCTGGGCGCTCTGTGCAAGCTGAGATTGACCAGGCTAGCTTCAAGAATATGTGAAGAGGTCGTAGTTTACCCCCATTCCAATCTAAACAGAACTGATAGGAGACTGATTATGTATAGCGTTGAGACATCAGTTAAGGTTGTGCGGCCTCGAGGCGCTCTAACAGCGGCAACCGCTGACGCATTCAGAAAAGAGATGTTGACAGCTATCACATCCAACGCCAGTGAAGTAGCTATTGATATGGCAGCCGTTGACAGTGTGGACAACTCTGGACTAAAAGCCATATTGGCGGGCTGTGACACCGCCAAACGGCATAGCAAACGACTTAGTCTGTGTGATGTTGCACCCCCGGTGCGTATCGTTTTGGAACTAGTACAGATTGATCGAGCTGTCTCCATGATTGATCGGCGATCCTTGCAGGCTGCTTAGCTCGAGGTCCATAGATATTCCCGTAGATATTAACGGTTAAGTTCCTTAATGCTCTTAACTGTCCAATGACTGTCCAAATGGGGTTTCCTAACTTGGAAACCCCATTTGCCATATAGACATCAGACAATACAGGCGTCTAGCTCTCTCCACAGCTGAACCCTCTTCGGACGCTCCTGGGAATCAGCTATAGTTTATGTCTGAGTTGCTTTTTCATCGCCGTGGCTATTGCTGTAGACCAACTGATCACCCCCGATATTGCCCGTCCTGCTCGCTACTTGGGCAACGAGCTAGGAGCGGTGCATAAAGACTGGGAAACCACGACCATTCGTTGGGTGCTGACCTATCCAGAAATTTATGAGGTGGGAGCATCGAATCTAGGGCACATCATTCTCTACAGCATCATTAATCAGCAGCCTAGACAACTTTGCGATCGCGCCTATCTCCCCGGCTCAGACCTAGCCCAAAAGCTAACAGATAGCGACACGCGGCTGTTTGCAGTCGAGTCCCGGCGGCAGCTCACGGACTTTGACATTCTGGGCTTTAGCCTCAGTTATGAACTGGGTGCCACCAACATTTTAGAAATGCTCACCCTGGCAGGCATTCCCCTCACCTGGGAGGAACGCAACAGCGAGGGACCTTGGGATGAATCCAGCTGGCCCATGATTTTTGCCGGGGGCCAGACCGCCACCTCTAACCCTGAACCCTATGCAGATTTCTTTGACTTTATCGCTTTGGGGGACGGCGAAGAACTGCTGCCAGAAATTGGCCTAGTGCTGGAAGAAGGCAAAGCAGCAGGCATGACTCGCCGGGAAATCTTGTTAGATCTAGCCCAGGTCCCCGGTGTCTATGTGCCCCAGTTTTATGACATGGCCGAGGACGGCTCGGTCCATCCCAATCGCGATGACGTCCCTAAACGTATTCTGCGCCGAGTCGCTATACCCATTCCCGACTATTCCATCGGACTCGTGCCCCATGTACAGACGGTCCACGATCGGCTCACGATCGAGATTCGTCGAGGCTGCACCCGAGGCTGCCGGTTTTGTCAGCCTGGGATGCTCACACGTCCCGCTCGCGATGTCGACCCAGAGCAAGTCGTAGATACCATTGAGCGGGGCATGCGAGCCACTGGCTACAACGAATTCTCCCTGCTCTCCCTCAGCTGTTCAGACTACCTGGCTCTGCCCGCCGTGGGTATGGAAGTCAAAAACCGGCTCAAAACCGATAATGTGTCCCTATCGCTGCCCAGCCAGCGTGTGGATCGCTTTGACGAGAATATTGCCCACATTATTGGGGGTACTCGCAAAACCGGTCTCACCTTTGCTCCAGAAGCAGGCACCCAGCGCATGCGAGACATTATCAATAAAGGCCTCACCAATGAAGAGCTGCTGCGCGGTGTTAAAACAGCCCACGAACAAGGGTGGGACAAGGTCAAGCTTTATTTTATGATCGGCCTGCCAGGGGAGAGCGATCCTGATGTTTTAGGCATTGCTGAAACCGTTCAGTGGCTGCGGCGAGAATGTCGCATCAAGGGTCGTCGGTCTTTAAACTTCAACATTACAATCTCGAATTTTACGCCCAAACCTCACACCCCATTTCAGTGGCATTCTGTCTCTACCAGTGAGTTTGAACGTAAGCAAGCCATGTTAAAAGAGGCTTTTCGCTCCATTCGAGGAGTGAAAGTCAACTTCACAGATGTCCGCATTTCAGCGATGGAAGACTTTGTCGGTCGGGGCGATCGACGGTTGGCAGCCGTTGTCCGCCGGGCTTGGGAACTCGGGGCTGGCATGGATGCCTGGTGGGAAAGTCTAGAGCGCGCCTTTAACGCCTGGACCCAGGCGATTGATGACGCTGGACTCACCTGGAAATATCGTCAGGTGGAACAGGGAGAATGGAATCTCGGGGAGTCCTTAGAACAACAACAGCCAGTAATTAAACAGGCTCAGACTCCCGCTAATAATACTCCCACCAACAATACAGACAGCTGGCAAGCTGCCATGGATGCCCCCTTACCCTGGGACCATCTGGATACTGGCATTGATAAAAGCTGGCTCCAGGAGGATCTGCGCCGTGCCTTAGCGGCGGCGGTCGTGCCGGACTGCTCATTTGAGGGCTGCTCCCACTGTGGTGTGTGCGGTACTGACTTTGGACACAACATTGTGGTGCCACCGCTACCGATACCGGCCTTTGAAGGCCATGGCAAACCAAAATCCGAGCGGGTGCAGCGCCTCCGCATGACGCTTGGCAAACTAGAGGACATGGCCTTGATCGGCCACTTGGACCTGGCCAGGATGCTAGATCGGGCCGTTAGACGCGCCGCGCTGCCCATTTCATTTACCGGCGGCTATCATCCTGGGCCTCGGATCGCCCCAGCCAATGCCCTATCGCTGGGAGCCACCAGTACGGGAGAAGTCATTGATTTTGAACTGACGGAACCGATGGAGACAGATAGCTTTCGACAGAGGCTACAAGAGCAGCTATCTGACACCTTACCCATCTACGGGGTGACAGCCGTTGATATCAAAGCACCGTCAGCAACCAAAGCCTTGGCACAGGCAGACTATTTGCTCGCGATCGCAAGCGCACCCCAGAACATTAACCAACCTTGGCAACAGTGGATTAATCAAATCTTAGCTACCGATGAAATCCTCGATACCCACACGACTAAATCCGGCAAGGTTAAGCAGATCAACCTGCGAGAGCGGCTACATACGCTAGAAATCGTCACCGATTTACCCGACTGCTTACCTACCAGCGTTATCCACAAGTTAGCCACGACTGGGGATGTGATTATTCGCTATATCGGCAGCTGTCGGAATGATGGCACCATGCTACGCCCCGAACACGTGCTACGTATGTTAGAACGTCAGCATGAGGATTCAACCGAGCTAACCCTAGGCCATATCCATCGTCAGCAGCTTATATTGCAAAGCCATCATGAGCCGATCAATGAGCAGATAGCGGTAGAACAGCCATGAAACTTACTCAATGGTCCGTTATTCCCGTCCTATATATCCTGTTATCAGGTCATGATGCCTTAGCTCAGTCATTGAGAGAGCAGGTCAACGCCGTTAGTCAAATTAATGAGCAGCAGCTGATCACTGACATTCCAGCGACCGCATCTGCGGCTGCACCATCCGATCAGGAGTTTACGGTTCCCAGCCTGTGGTGGCAGCAGCACCAACAGGGTGAGGCCATTGACAGACGTTTAATTGATAATTGGTACGCCTATAGTGACCAGGTTAGCCCTATTCCCCATGTAGACGTGGTGGTGAATGGTCAGATTTGGCCATTACTAAACTATCTAGAGCAGTATGCATTTATCACCCAGTTTGGGGAAAGCGCCAAATCCGATGACTATCAGCTGCGAGTCTTTACAGGGAATCGTTTAGTCGGGTTACATGTGTGTGACTTTAGAGCAGAGCGCAGCAGCACCGGCAGCAACGAGAATACTGCTGAACCATGCGTTGTAGAGCTAGATTATTTTGGCCAAGGAGCTATTCGTGGACGCTCGCGCTGAGTAGTTCGGCCAGGGCCGTCTGACCACTGCTGGTTAAGGGTAGTAGGACTTCTCCTCCGTCTGGTAACCGCAGCATTTGCTCAGGTAGGCTCTCTGGTATATTTGCTCCAGGCAAGAAAAATAACGGTGATAGGCCATAGCTAGATACAGAAATTTGCGTCGCAATGGGAGTTTGCCAGCAGAAGTCCATCCAGTCTTGGGTCGCGGGCGTAATCGATGAATTACGTGGAGAAACCCATAGATCGCTGGTTAAAACAGTCCCTTCTTGAGGATGCAATGCACCGAGTCGTCGATAGCGAACAAGGGTGGCTAAAATGTCACCACTCCAGCCTACCGCTAGCCAAACATCTTCATTTACTAAGGCTTTGAGATAGTCCTGGGAGTCAAATACTCTAACTTGCCGATATAGGGCTAAAAGCTGTTCCTTAACATCGTCTCGGGTAAGCGCTGCTTCGTCATTGATGGAATGGCCCAACGCTTTTAAGACAATGGCGACAGCCAACCGAGGCTGATTGGGCATGGCAATCCTTCCTTCTAGCTCAGGTCGCCAGAGATCTCCCCACTTGCCAATGGCCTGAGCGGAGGGCTTAAACATAGATGTTTGGTAGGCAATCATCAGCCCCTGGGTACGATAGGGCACAGCCCATAGTTCTCCCTTAGCCGTAGGTTTACCTTGCTGATCGCGGCGGAGTAGGCGTTGCCATGGTTCAGGCAGCTGAGCGATCGGGGCAAACTCAGGTAAGGGTTGAATCAGATCCTGACGAATTGCATGATCGAGCCAAGGATCGCTCAGGGTCACCAGACTGGTATCTACGGTGGGGGCAGCGGTCTTCTCGGCCGTTTGGGGCGTTTGGGGCGAGAACCATCGCCGCCAGAGAGGTGGTGGCGCTGTTGTTTGAGAGCGCCACCATTGTAATTGCTGATAAATTTCGACCAGCGTTAACTCGGCCTCAAACTGTGTTGGGGTCTTGCGAGCAAAGGCTTTTAATATCTGCGATGGAACTGAACGAGCCAACAGTTTTATCTGTAAGGCAGTCGCTGGGCTAGGACGACAACTCGCGATCGCAGTCCCCACTAATCCCCACAATACTGTGCGTCGTTTTACCATCGTGCCCTACTAGATGCGCCTATCTAACCTAGCGCAATAGGTGAACCCAATCCCAACTGGTAGATGGATTATTCAACTCGTCAGCCCAGGCCCTGACATTTCTTCAAAGCATAAAAAAGGGAAAGGCTACGACCTTTCCCTTTATTCACATTGACAGCGCTAAATCTCAAGAGAAAGCGCCACAGCTACTAGTCAGCACCTAGTCAAAGACAGCGGGTGCAGAGAAACGGGTCTTACCAGCACCCCACATATCACCCATTACCTTGGGTTGAAGTAAAATGTATCCAGCAATGGCAGTCAAATCATCATCAGTTAGACTACGCATTTTAGGAAAGATATCAGTACTTTGAGTACTGGGGTGTAGCTCAGAAATCTCAGTTAATCCATCGTAGGTTGTGGGGTTATTCAAATAATCAATCAGAGCTTCCAGGTTGTTACGGTTTGGATAAGCCCCTTCTAACGCTTCGGGCTCTAAACCAACGTTGGGATTGGTCTTCGTAATACCTTGCACGTGACAGGTAGCACAGGCGTAGTTAAACTGTCGTCGCCCTTGAGCTACCTGCTCCAGGGAAAGCACTACTGTGTCACCCTGCTCATTTAGTGGAATGGTACGGATCGACTCATCCAGCTCAGCCGCCATCGCGTTGTCACCTAAAAACAGGTTGCCGATAAGAAAAACAGCCGCGACCACCAGCCAAATGTACTTTTTAAACATGATTCTCCTCGAAATGGATCGCCCATCAAATACGCAACACAGCACAAAGCATTAAGCCCAAAGATTAGGCAACGCTCGCGATTTGAAACTATCTGATTATTCAGTTAGCCAATAGTTAATAACTATCATGCCACCGATAGGGTCAATTCCCAAAACAGTAACAGGATTGACTAAATAACCGGTTTGATCGGCACCGGATGGCCATTGTTCACTCTCTCTAGAGAAACATGGCTCAGACTGGGCGTAGGGGCAGGCAGCTGATGCAGACGAATCAACTGAGCCAGGGTATCTTTGAGCTGGGTCCGGGGCACAATTTTATCGATAAACCCATGTTTGAGCAGATATTCTGCCGTTTGAAAGTCGTCTGGCAGTTTTTCTCGCAAGGTTTGTTCCACCACTCGCCGCCCGGCAAATCCTATGGTGGCATTGGGTTCGGCTAGAATAATATCACCGAGCATAGCAAAGCTAGCGGTAACGCCCCCTGTCGTGGGATGGGTCAAGATTGGCATATACAGTAGACGACTATCGCGATGGCGTTCTAGCGCCCCTGATATTTTGGCCATCTGCATCAGACTCAGCATGCCTTCTTGCATGCGGGCACCGCCAGAAGCACAAGCAATCACAACGGGCAGTCGAGCAGCCGTGGCATGTTCTATGAGACGAGTGAGTTTTTCCCCGACCACTGAGCCCATACTGCCGCCCATAAAGCGAAAGTCCATTACGCCCAGGGCAATGCCTTCACCATTAATCTGGCCAACGCCCGTTTGGACAGCGTCGTTGAGTTTAGTCTTGCTCTGCATATCGCGGATGCGATCGCTATAGGCTTTGCGATCGCGAAACCGTAATGGATCCTTTGGCGCAACCTGGTCATTCAGGGGCTGCCAAGTGTCAGCATCAATCAGCTGATTGATGCGCTCATCACTAAAAACACGATAGTGATAATCACATTCTGGACAAACCATCTGGTTAGCCCTTAGATCCTTGGTATACGTTAAGACCCCACACTCGTCACACTTGGTCCACAGACCATCAGCAATTTCTCGCTCCTGACGATCAGGGCTAATGGGGCTTTCTTTTTTACGATTTGCAAACCAATCAAAAAGGGACATAGACCCTGTTCTCGATACATAGCGTCCTTCAATCCTACCGGCTCGCCTCCCCCCCTGGTAGAGTCCCCATAGATTTTGTCGTCGCCACAGATTACCACAGTCGTTAAAAGAATAGGCTCAAATACCCCTGTATCAAGGCATTACCAAAAAACAGGCTAATTCCTGCACCGAAGGCTAAAAATGGACCAAAGGGTATTGGCTGACGACGATTGAGCCACCCGAGCCAGATACCCAGCCCCCCTGCCAAGGTTCCCAACAAAGACGCTAGCAGCACACTCAGCAACAGTCCTTGCCACCCTAACCATGCACCTATCATGGCCGCTAGCTTTCCATCTCCCCCGCCCATGGCTGTCTTACCCATGGCAACAGCCCCCAGTAGGCTAATGCCATCAAATAACCATAGCCCCAAAATACTGGCCGCCACACTCGCTGCTAGGGCCTCCCACCGATCAGTCGCCAGCCCCCCCTGGGCTAGCCAGCCCAGGCACACCCCTGACATGGTTAACGAGTTAGGTAATGTCAGGGTGTCCATATCGATTAGCGTCAGCGCGACTAGCCAGCTGATTAATCCCCAATAGACAGGCGTTTCTAGACTCCAGCCAAAGCGCAGAAATAGCGTCAAAAACAATAGCCCGCTGCAAAACTCTACCCCAGGGTATCGGGGAGAAATGCGGACGCGACAGTATCGACAGCGCCCGCGCAACCATAGCCAGCCGACAATAGGCACATTGTCATAAGGCTTTAAACGCGTTAGGCAGCGAGGGCAGCGGGACGGTGGAGATAGTAATGAGATACCCGCCGGTAGGCGATAAATAACAACGTTGAGAAAACTGCCAATGGAGGCCCCAAGCACAAATACGAATGCATAGGGCAACCAGCTATATAGGAGCCAGTCCACAGCCATAGGCTAGTGCAAACCTGGCTCTAGCTGAGTCAAGGGAATAAAACTCTCATGGGGGAGCAGCACCGGCTTGGGACCAAAAATCAATTTTCCCCGGCGAGTGAGCCGACCGATAGCAACACCAATAGGACGCTCAATCACCTCCGGATGCACCTCATAGTAGGTGCGGTAAATATGACGAGCGGCCCGTAGCAACGCCGGGTCTAGCATGGATGATGGAGTTCTGAGGTTCAGAGGACTGCGCCCCGTGGCTGCCACGCTGGGATGTACCGCTGCCTCGCCGTGGCTACTATACTCTGGCCGCTGTAAGGATGACACGACTAAATAGTCCCTCTTACTAGATCGTACTTTGGTGATCGCACTTTACTCAATTCCACTCAATTCTAAAATTTAGCCAATCAAATATTTGCTGACGATACCCTATGTCCACAGCCAGGAACAGCCCTGTCGTTGCTCAGTACATTGCTCAGTACACCAATACTAGCTGCGATCTCCAGATTCTGCCAGAATTCCCCTACCAGGATTAGGCTAAGGCTTTTAAGAGAGCTTCACCCATCGCCTGACAACCAACAGCGGTCATACCCTCGGCCATAATATCGCCAGTGCGATATCCCTGGTCTAGCACCGTATCCACCGCCGTTTCTAACATGGCCGCCGCCTGGGGCTGATTGAGTCCGTAGCGCAACATCATGGCCGCACTGAGCACCTGAGCTAAGGGATTAGCCTTGTCTTGGCCAGCAATATCAGGGGCGGAGCCATGGACGGGCTCAAACACGCCCGGACCAGAGGCTCCCAAACTGGCGGAGGGCAACATGCCAATACTGCCGGTCAGCATGGCGGCGGCATCCGACAAAATATCCCCAAATAAATTACCGGTGACGATGGTGTCAAACTGTTTGGGCCACCGCAGTAGCTGCATGGCAGCGTTATCGACATACATGTGAGTCAGGTCCACCTTGCTGTAGTCCTGGGCTAAGGCAGTGATGCGATCGCGCCACAGCTGTGACACTTCGAGGACATTGGCCTTATCCACCGAACACAGGCGACCCTGACGTTTTTGAGCTGCCTCAAAGGCCACCCGACCAATGCGATCGACTTCAGCACCTGTGTAGGCCATGGTGTTCACACCTCGCTGATCGCCATCAGCATCAAAAATACCCCGAGGTTGGCCAAAGTAGATGCCACCGGTCAGTTCGCGCACCACCATAATGTCCACCCCTTCAATCACATCGCGCTTGAGGGACGATGCATCAATCAGCTGGGGCAAAATTGTGGCGGGACGCAAATTCGCAAACAGCTGCAGCCCTGAGCGCAAACCCAGCAGTCCGGTTTCTGGACGCTGGGCGCGGGGTAATGAATCCCACTTATAGCCACCGATGGCCGCGAGCAGCACCGCATCACTTTGCCGACAGGTGGCGAGGGTGTCTTCGGGGAGCGGACTGCCCGTAGCATCAATGGCACACCCACCAATCGGGGCTTCCGTAAAGTCAAACTGAATGTCTAACTTGGCACCAACCGCCTTGAGCACATCAACGGCAACCGCCGTGATTTCAGGGCCGATACCGTCACCGGGAAGAAGAGTAATACGAAACTGCTGGGTCATGGAAGCCTACATCAAGATCTCAGAATGATGTTCGATCAATCTTCAACTAATTTTTCAACTAATCGAACATCATATTGTATGCATGGTGAAGCACACGAAATGATCGGGGCATGGTTGACTACATCTATCTTCATGGGTTTGCCTCTGGGCCGCAGTCCTATAAGGGACAATGGTTGCGATCGCGCTTCCAAACTTATGCCATCGATCTCCAGCTGCTGGACCTCAACCAGGGGGACTTTGCCCACCTCACCCTCAGCCGCCAAATTGACCAAGTGCTCCAGCAGCTGCACGGCCCCACCATTCTGATTGGCTCTAGCTTAGGGGGCATCGTAGCGGCCTGGGCAGCCCAGCAATCTGAGCATATTGAGCAGCTCATCTTACTCGCCCCCGCCTTTCAATTTCTCAATCAGTGGCTACCGCGCTTGGGCGAAGAGCAGCTCCACCAGTGGCAATCCACTGGCTGGCTATCGGTCTACCATTACGGTCTAGACTCCCAACAACCACTGCATTACGATTTTTTGACCGATGCCCAACGCTATCCAGACGGCCAATTAAAGAAAGCCATTCCGACATGTATTCTCCACGGTCAACACGATGACATCATCGCCCTAGAGGCCAGTCGTCTCTACGCTCAACATCGGCCTTGGGTAACCTTAAAGCCCCTAGATACCGACCATGGCATGGTCAATGCCATAGATGATATTTGGCATGCCATTACAGATGTTTGCCAGCTGCCACAATCGCCATAGCAAAATGGCACAATAAAAGCCCACACCAAGAGCCCACCGCCGCCGTTTTGAC
>NZ_JADEXP010000589.1 GCF_015207065.1 Leptolyngbya cf. ectocarpi LEGE 11479
TCTCTATACCTCAACCCTAGTTACCACGCTCAACCTCATTGAATTTCGCACCTATTAAAAAAATGCACACATAGCTTTAGATTCGTAGTCAACCGCAGATAAGTACCGTAGGATTGGGGAGAAAAATTAAGCACAAACTCTTAGGAGTCAGTCTCCTATGAATCGCCGTTTGAATCACCACTGGTTTCACTGGCTGCTCTCCCTGGGAGCGTCGGTAACATTAGGCGCACCCGCCTGGGCACAAGCAACCGAATTTGAGTTAGAAGATTTCGACTTTTGGGCTGAACAATGTGTGCTGCTGAGCTACGACACCGACTATGAGAAAACGTTAGAAGCGTGTGAAACAGCCATTGGCTTAAAACCTAAGCGAGATAATCTAGAACTGTGGTCGGCCCGTAGCCGCGCCCTGTTTGAGCTGGGGCAGTATGTGGAAGCGATTGGTTCCTACAATCGTGTGCTGAGCGTGGCCCCACGCGAGTCGGTGGCGTTGGCCTATCAGTGTGCCTCCTATGTCCAGCTGTCGCGTCTAGACGATGCGATCGCAACCTGTGAACAAGCCCTGGCCATCAATGGTAGCTGGGGCACCGACTCGCCTGCCCTGGCCTGGTACTACCACGGTCTGGCGCTACAAACGACAGGGCGGTTAGAAACGGCCCTGGGCTCCTACGGTCGAGCCCTAAGATTAGAGCCCGAGAATATTATGGCTCGTGCGGGCCAGTGTGCCATCGCTGCTGAGTTAGGATACACTGGCGGTCCTGGCAACAGCTATCAGGGATGTACCCTAGGAGAGTCGGTCGTTGCCTATGAGCAAGCGCTCGCCCAACAGCCTGATGCAGAAACACTCTGGTTTCAACAAGGACTAGCATTAGAACAGCTGGGGCGATATGCCCAGGCGCTGACCTCTTATGAACAGGCGATTGGGCTGGTAGAGGACTATTCGCTAGCCTTGGCCCATCAGTGTGGTGTGCTCAATCAGTTAGAAGACTTTGAGACAGCCCTGGCGGTCTGCGACGCCGCCTTAGCGGGCAATGGTAACTGGGATCGACTGGGATCTGTTTATGCCTGGAGTCAACGCAGTGCCGCCCAAGTGGGGACAGGTGACTATGAAGGGGCGCTAGCGTCAGCCGATCGCGCGGTGGCCATACTACCCGACTATCCGGGCGGCTGGAACAATCGGGCCGTGAGTCTCTGGTATTTAGAACAGCTCAATGAGGCAACCGTAGCCATTGCCACCGCCTACAGCAAAGAGAAGGATATTTTAGAAACGCTAGCTGCAGAAACCTTTGATCGGTCCTATCCAGAATCCCCCATTCTCTTTCACCGACGGCGGGTATTTACAGCGTTTAACCAGGGGTCAATTTTGCTGGATTTAGGAGCCTACGATGAAGCGGTTGGAGCCTATCGGCGGGCTGAATCTACGTTGGTAAACTGGCAGCTACCCGGCGGAACTCTAGTCAGTGATAAATTTCTAGCTAAGCTGTGGTCTAACTTTGCGATCGCGCTACATGCCACTGGGAATTCTAGCCTGTTCTGGCAGGCAGGCGACTATGCTCAAAAAGCCACCCAGCTTGCCCCCGACTCCTATGAGATCTGGTACAACTCAGGCATTATCCAAACAGCGGTGGGACACTACGGCTATGCCCTCGCGGCCCTGGATCAGGCTACTGAAATAGATCCCGAAAATCCCGATCTAGCCCCAGCCTGGCTGGCGTTAGGCACGCGTGCCCTGGACGCAGCTCAAATTCCAATTGCCTGGCAAGCCCTGCAGCGCGCCGCCACGCTCACCCCCGACAATATTGACATCGCCATTAAACAGGGCGATACCCTAGAGCAGGCAGGCTGCCCCCAAATAGCCCTACAGTTTTTTGAAGTACTGCTCAATGTTGCTCCAGACAATAGCCTAGTTGCTGAGCGTTACCAGAAACTTCTAGACACTCTCAGCACAGATGCTCTACCCTTTACAAGCTCATCCAC
>NZ_JADEXP010000036.1 GCF_015207065.1 Leptolyngbya cf. ectocarpi LEGE 11479
AGGGGTAATGCAGGAGTTAGAGCCACTTTCCAGTTCAACCTTCTAGATGTGTATACACCATGGCTAGTCCCTCCGGGAAGGCTATGCCAACGACTCCGCTCAGGGAATGCTTACCCTTATTTCTCAGAAAGCTGTTTTAGCTTCTGTTTTAACAACAGCATAAAAAACGGTAAATCATCCAACAAATAACGCTTCCACAGTCGTCTGGGCTCAGATAGCAAGCGATACATCCACTCCAGACCCAGGTTACTCCAAAACTGGGGAGCCCTGGGTTTGTTCCCCGCCTCAAAGTCAAGGGCCGCCCCCACCGCCATAAAGATTTTTACCCCTGGCATTTGGCTACGATATTTTGCAATCCACAATTCCTGTTTAGGTGCGCCCACACCCACCGCCAGAACAGTGGCACCAGAAGCATTCACAATGTTAATAATGGCCTGACATTCCGCTTCATCCTTTTCAAAGCCAAAGGACGGAGAATGGGCCGCTATGACGATATTGCGCCCGATTTTAGCATTGATATTAGCCTGGGCCTGTTTCGCCACACCTGCAGCCCCCCCCAGCAAAAAGAGAGTAATCTCCGGGTGGTTTTTATGATAGTCGCAGAACAATGGCAGTAAATCAGACCCCGAAATTTTTGCTTTTAGGGGTTTGCCCAACAACTTTGACGCATACATCAAAATCTGACTGTCGCATACCTTATAGTCTGCCTGGCGATAGGCGTCACGAAATTCGTGGTTGTCTTGCAGTTTCATCAGGTGATCCACGTTGGGAGTGAATATCACACCCTTGGTCAGTTCGGATAAAAACTGACGCTGGGAAACATTGTCAATTTCCACCCCTAAAATTTCTACCCGTTCCCGCAGCCTTGTCCGCTGTCGTGCGAGCATTCCGGCTGCTGTAGAGGTTAAAACAGCAACACGAAACAGACGTTTATATTCAGAAGGGGTGGGTCTGGGCAGAACCTGCTGACTCATGGGAAATAAGGAAAGTAGTCTGATTAGAATGTTCCCTAGTCACAGCCAAATGTCACCCGGTGGCCCATCTGGGCGTTAGCCAGAGCAAACTAAAACCCCCGCATCTTCAGAGACACAGGGGTTTTCAGGATAAAAAATATAGAAAGTCAAGAGCATGGATTCGAGTGGTAAACGCAGCACTGCTGTAGACCGTTTATGCAATCTGATGGGACGGGCTCTCAAGAGGGGTAACTACTCTCAATCACATTGACATCAATAACACCTGGCATCTCTACTGGCTGAGCGCTGATGCGTGCCAGTACTGACAGCAAAAATCCTTGGGGAGGCAGGTAGCTGGGCCGCTTAGCATTCATCGCGATGGCTTTTGCGATCGCATCTTCTAAATCACCATTTTCTAAAATCGTGCTTATTATCCACATGCGTACGTAGATTAGGGAACTGCTTCTATATAGTCTTTTGATCAAAGGCAAAAAGCATCGGCCAATTTAACTAGATCTTCATACGCAAATTTGACTAAGTGTCTGTTTTTGCGGTCTAAGCAACCGCTAACCGCGTCTACGTATTAGGTAACATTTCGACACCCTATTTTTGTCAATTGACGAAGAATCGCGAATATTTGCAAGGTTTCACGGAGGGTGGCTGTAACTTTAATTTCGCAGTTAGATCACAGATTAGACAGTTTTTTAACTGTCCAGCCCAACGACCAAATTTTTAAACTACATATATTTTTACAGTTTTCCTGACATTACCGAGCTGAGTATGACTCTTTTTGTAAAGTACTGATAAATTTCAAGGGTGAGCGGCCCGCAGCAAAAAGGCCCCGGCAACTGCCAGGGCCTAACGGGTTATTGCCGACTGGAGCGGCGTGGGCTATCGCCTAATCGATTTGAAGGGTACGTAGGCAGTTTCTGCGTGGTACAGATGGCAGTGATCGACAATGCCGCGCATAAAGTTCCAAGTAAACTTTTCTTCGCGAATGCGGACGCGATCACCCCAGGCGGCTTTCAGACTTTGGTGAGCCTGACGCAGGTTATAGGATGGAATACCCGTGGAAATGTGGTGGGGCACATGGACACTAATGTCGTGGCACAGGACTTCGATCCACTTGGGATAGTCGCAGTGGACGGTGCCTCCTAGCTGTGACTCAACCTCATTCCAAGTTTCGACGGGGCGAAACTGAATGTCGGGTGCTGTGTGGTGTACCAGGGTAAAGGTACTCATCCAGAAGTGATAGCCCAACCAAGGCATTAGCCAGAACTTCACCCAGCCCCATACGCCTAGGGTGGCAATCATGGTGGGAAAGACAACGGCGGCAAAGATAACCACAGCCGCGATGGAAATTTTAGCCTTACCTTTATCCCGTTCGGAGAAGTTACTGAGATCAAAGTGAATGCCGGCCCAGTGGATAACCGAGGCGAGCCACCAAACCCGACCACGCATCAGCCAGTAGGCTGTTTGCATGAGCTTATTTTCTGATGTAAATGTTTCGACATACCAGGGATGCCAGGCATTATCGACTTCCTGCTTGTTGGTGTGGCGATGGTGGTGGTCATGGAGCAGTCGCCAGGGATGAAACGGGTAGATCAGCGGCAAAAAGGCGATATGGCCCACCAGGTCGTTGACCCAGCGTCTTTTGGCAAAGGAGCGATGACCACAGTCGTGACCAACGACAAACCAGCCGGTGAGGGCGGTGCCTGCAAAAAACCAGGCAATGGGTAGCAAAAACCAGGGTGATAGTGCGATCGCAGCATACCCCACAATTGTCATCACAATGCTCAGAGCCACCTGTTGCCATGCCTTACGAGCATTTTTCTCAAAACATTCCTTAGGGATAGTCTGAATCACATCCCTAAGGGTGACATTGGCCATGGACTCGAGCCGATCGGTTGATACCCTACCAAGTGTTGCGGTCATAGATTTTTCCATACTCTGAATAGAACACAGTCGCCGTTACCCACTAACGCCCAGGGGCTGGGTGGGTAGCCTGCTAACTACCCTGATAACGGCACAAAAAAACGCACTACAGCCGGAATTGGCCTATCATGCGCCGGACTAAGCCCCCATGGGGCAGGCAGCTCTGCTTAAGATTTATTAGGGCTGCGTAACAAATTGTTTAGATTCTACTATGGTGTGGGTTTTTGTTGGGCCATAGGGGACTTATTGCTTAAAAAAGGAGCAGATTACCTGGGTGGCAATATCATTGGGAGTCTGTTTCCCCTCGCGGCTGACATAAGCGTGGGTACGGCAGTTATAGCGACCCATGGGCCGCCGTTTGTGATCGATTTCAACGACGGCTCGATATTCCCAGTAGTATTTAGCGCTGCGGGTGATTTTTACCACGCATACCTGGTGGTCAGCCACCGTGCGACACAGGGGGGCTGCCTGGGCTGCTGGCGTTAGGCCAGCGGTCAATGCCAGACTCAAACCTAGCAATGCCAGTCGTTGGACTATTGTGGGCACGGCCATCTTTAGTAGCATCTGTTTGTTTTTATACTTGTTGCGTTCTGGACAGCTCGGAAGAGACTTGTAATAGTAAATCTGCGTTTGTATGCTTGCCGTGGTCAATTGAGAGCTGAGCCAACTCAGCTAGAACTGCTCTCCAACCATAGGCAGATACCATTGTTCGCAACGCACGAGTCAAATTACTATCCATAGAATTCTAGATTTTCTTCAGGTTTTCTTAAGGCTCTATTGATAATAAGCTGCCAAAAATATCAAACGCATCCGTGTCGCTGGGGATGCAATACGTTTGTTTTGCCTGTATGTACGCCTGCTTACTGCGGATTATTACGTAGATAGTTTTGGGGATAGTTCTAGGGAGTGGATAATGAGTTTGCTTGATACGATAGGCAGTTGTACCGAGATTGAGATGCGATGGAGCTAGCCAGACGCTATCTAGGCCTGCTGGGGTGTGTGGTTGCGATCGCAGCCTGCGAACCCGTTACCACCAACTTTGCCACCACCGACTACAGTGCCACCGCCACGGTTACCTACACCTGGCAGGTCCGCTATAACCGCGATGACGGTCGCGATCGCCCCAACGACACCCGTCTCGAAAAGTTTGCCTCCGTTTCCCTGGCCAATCAGAATGGCGTACGTCCTGGTCTGGCGGTTACCGGACCCGATGAAGCCGGTTTGTGGTGGCCTGCATTACCCCCTAAACCCACGGTTGACGACGTCGAAGTCCGCCAGAACGACAGCGAGCAGCCAGAAGTGCCTGAACTGATTAAATCCGTCGACTATCAGTTCACATTTGATCAAGCCGGTCAGACGGTTACCTTACCCACTAGCTCTAAAGTTTATCGCCAGGCAGTTAAAGCCCATGCAAATCAGCGCCCTCTAAACGTCATTTTGGGACCTCGGGATCAATCGGTGATCAACGCTGAAATTCAGTAGTCATCGTTGCTAACTCCTAATATTTATTGAGATCTATAGCAATGACAATATTTTTCTTTCAGGAATAACTTATTATTCCGGTGTAATTACGGACATTTCCTGTTTTTTGATTGCTGATTATCAGCATACTTACATCGATTGATCGGCCAGCGGGGTTGTGACTACCAGCCAGAAATGGCTTGAGCACTTGCCAAAAATCTAGCTGACCCGTGAGTCGGGAACGTTCGGTTGCTTAGAAATAGTGGGAGTAGGTCATGATGGCATCTCGTTACCGATGGATGTTGTTCCCAAGTCTTAGCCTTGGCTTAATGGCTGGTTTATCGCAGGCAGCGCTTGCCCAAATGATCCAGCCGGATATCGGTACTACAGGAACGGGGACTACTGCTAGTCAAACCGGAAATCAGTTCAATATTACCGGTGGGGCATTGTCGGGGGATGGCACCAACCTCTTCCACAGTTTTAATCAGTTTGGTTTAACAACAGGTCAAAGCGCGAACTTTATCACAGCTCCAGCGGTAAACAATGTTCTGGGCAGCGTGGTTGGTGGAGCTTCCTATATTGATGGGATGCTACAGGTGTCGGGTAGCGATGCCAATTTGTATTTGGTGAATCCGGCCGGTATTGTCTTTGGTCAAAATGCCACACTCAATTTAGGGGGTTCGTTCACGGCGACCACTGCTACTGGTCTGGGGTTTGGCGATGATTGGTTTAATACCCTCAGCAGCAATGATTATGCACAGCTGCTAGGCACCCCTAGTACCTTTACATTTGCCGGTAATACGGCAGGCACTATTGTCAATGAGGGCGATTTATCCGTTGATATTGGCGAACATATCACCCTGCTGGGGGGTAGTGTCATCAATACAGGCACCCTTAACTCGCCTGAAGGTAGTACAACTGTAGTATCTGTGTCTGGTAACGCTCAGGTAACCATTAGCCAAGAAAACAGCCTTTTGAGCCTAACGTTAACAACGTTGCCGACAACCTTGAGCAGTTCAGTTCCCGTCGGGTTTTCTCCGGTTGATTTACCGGCGTTATTAACAGGGGCCTCTGAAACCATTGGTGAACCGTCATTAGTGGCGCAGGATGATGGTTCAATTATCCTGGTAAATACAAACACAACTATTCCAAATTTGCCTGAGTTAACGGTAGTAGCAGGGGCAATTGATGTTGGTGGAGAAACTGGTGGCGATGTCGCTGTGTTGGGCAATCAGGTCGCCCTGGTGGATGCTGAGATTGTTGCATCTGGGGATCTGGGTGGAGGCAATGTTCGCGTTGGCGGTGGTTATCAGGGACAGGATAATGTGCCAAATGCAGAACGAACCTATGTTAGCGAAGGTTCTGTGATTAATGCCGATGCCCTGACGAGTGGTGATGGAGGATACGTGATCCTCTGGGCAAATGACCAAACGAGTTTTTATGGAGATATCAGTAGTCGAGGGGGGCAAGGAGCTGGGGATGGCGGCTTTGCTGAGGTATCGGGCAAAGATACGCTGATCTATAGAGGTAATGTCAATTTACTCAGCAGTCGGGGAGAGACAGGAACCCTTTTATTAGATCCTCTTAATATCCGTGTCGTTGCCGGGAATGGAGGTGCTCAGGATACAGAACTGGATGATGGTCGAATTTTGTTGGCCGATGGCCCTGGCGACACTTTTACGATTTCTGAAACCAAGCTAGAGAGTCTAGATGGAAACATTGTTTTAGAAGCAGAGAATAATATTGTAATTGAGAGCCTGAGTGATGGAAAACTTACGTTTCAGGCAGGCAGCGGCAGCGTAACCTTTACAGCTGATGCCGGTAGTAATGGTGGTCAAGGTGATGGTCAAGGTTCCTTTTTAGTGGGGCCATCAACCACTGAGGACACATTAGTAGCTCCTGATGGATTTCTTATTGAGACTCAAGGGAGAGATATTACTATTTCAGGGGCTAGCATTGTTATAGGAGATATTGAAACTGAGGGTGGTGATGTTGATCTCACTGCCACAGATGTCAATGTCATTGTTGGCTATATCGATAGCAGTGGCGATAGTCAAGGTGGCAACATTACTATCGATGCAAACAATATTTTTAGGGCAACCAACACTATCACGTCAGGGGAGAATATTAGTGGTCCTGTGAGCCTGATTTCAGTTGCCAATCTTGTAGAGATCGGAAATGATACAATTCTGCAAGGAGGAGAGATTAAAGTTACCTATGGAACAGCAGGTGAATTTGTCGTTGGGGCCATCACCGTTAATGACAGCAACGAACAAGTTTCTCCGGCAGGTGTTACCGAAGAGATAGCATTATTTTTCGCTAACGATCCTGAGTTTAATGGTTTTCAATCGAACCAGAGTGGTAGTAGAGGCGCTATTGTCTCCAAAAATGGCAATGGTAGTGTACAAGCCATATACATTGATGAACCAACTGTAAGTTCTGATGTTGATAATAATGGCGATGGAAACTTTGACGATAGGATTTCTATTGACTTTCAAGAAAAAGAAGGAATCAGGGAGCGGCTAGAACGAGAGCGGCTAGAACGGGAACGACTGGAGCGGGAGCGACTAGAACGGGAGCGACTGGAGCGGGAACGGCTAGAACGGGAACGGCTAGAACGGGAACGGCTAGAACGGGAGCGGCTAGAACGGGAGCGGCTAGAACGGGAGCGGCAGGAGCGGGAGCGGCAGGAGCGGGAGCGGCAGGAGCGGGAACGGCAGGAGCGGGAACGGCAGGAGCGAGAACGGCAGGAGCGAGAACGGCAGGAGCGGGAAGAGCAAGAGCGGGAAGAACAGGAACAGGAACAGGAACAGGAGCAGGAACAAGAAGAACAGGAACAGGAGCAGGAACAGGAACAGGAACAGGAGCAGGAGCAGGAACAGGAGCAGGAACAGGAACAAGAAGAACAGGAGCAGGAGCAGGAGCAGGAGCAGGAGCAGGAGCAGGAGCAGGAACAAGAAGAACAATCAAATACAGACGCAGATTCTGAATCAGAAACCGCTAACTCAGATGCTGATGAGTCTGATAACACATGTCAAATATTCTTCTCCACTGCATTGCTAGATGTAACGGCTTTCGTACCCGAGGAATGTCAGGTTGATTTTAGGTCTTCTGAGCCATGAGCTTTGTTTCTGCTTTGGTTTTGGGGTTGGTATCTTTAGTATCTGCTGAATTAACAGGTTACCTGCTTGTTGATTTCATAGAGATGCCATCGCCTTGGCTGACATTAAGCACTACTCAGTTCAAAGTAGAGTCGGAACAGCTGGCAGCCCAATTAGAGCAAGAAGGCGTCAATTACTATAAAACAGGCCAGTTTGAGTTAGCTCGTCAGACCTGGCAAAGATCTTTACAGCTCTATCGTGAGCAAGATAATCGTCAGGCAGAAGGCAATATCCTTAACGAGCTAGGCATGGTCCACAGAGCATTGGGGCAGTATGCAACAGCAATTACTTACTATCAGCAATCGTTAGTGATTCAACAAGCGCTTAACAATGTACAGTCTGCGCGCCGAGTCTTAGGAAACTTAGGTAATGCCTATGCTTTAATTGGTCAATTTGAGCTAGCAGAAGAGTATCAGCTCAAAAGCTTAAAAATCGCCCAAGATTTAAATGATCCACACCGAGAAGCGGTTTCGCTCATCAATCTAGGATCTATTTATTTGGATCAGGGGCAACACCGAGAAGCAATTAATCGCTATGAAGACTCAATTAGTATTCTCGGGAAATTAGGTAATACCACAACGACTGCCTATGCATTAATTAATCTCGCTACAATTTATTATGTTTGGCAACAGGATTATGAGAAGGCGATTAGCCACTACCAGCAAAGCTTAAAGCTATCCCGTGCAGCTGAAGATCGCTGGCTAGAGGCAGAAGCTCTCTCTGGGATCGGATTGGTTAACGAAGGGATGCTCAACTATGAAACTGCCTTAGCGTACTACGATCAGGGATTATCCATATTTAACGAGATTCACGCAAAACGCTCAGCCGCAAAGGCATTGAATAATCGGGCTCACACATTACTTGCCTGGGAACGGGCTTTATCTCGTCAGACAGTTGACTCAGAAAAATTAGCAGAGGCAGAACACAACCTGCAGCAGGCAATCGCTATTTTAGAGGATGCTCGCAATGATTTAAATACGGATGCTAATCGCATATCTCTGTTTGATATTCAAGTTAATACCTATAACTTACTGCAGCAGGTTTTAATGGCCCAACAGCAGCCAGAGGCTGCCCTTGAAATGTCTGAACAGGGACGTTCTAGAGCGTTTTTGACTTTGTTCTCAGAACAGATGAATATTGCACCGACACCGCCAAATCTACAACAGATCCAGCAAATTGCTAAAACCCAAAATGCAACGTTGGTAGAGTATTCAATTATTCCAAAAGATGATGTAATTCATCAGGGTAAGGAGCGGGGTAATGCAGGCGAACTGTACATTTGGGTTGTCACGCCAGCCGGTGATTTTAGTTTCTATCGGCAACCACTTGATGACGCAGGGATTGTTTTAGAAAATCTGATTAAAATATCGCGTATTAATATTGGTGCAAGAAATCGAGCTAACATTAATGTTGTTTTTACAGAGCCTGCCCAAACAAATTATGCGCTTAAACAACTTTATCGCCTGTTAATTGACCCGATTCAGGAGATGTTACCGACTGATCCACATGCGCGGGTTGTTTTTATCCCTCAAGGTGAACTGTTTTTAGTACCCTTTCCAGCTCTAATGGATGCCGACGATAATTACCTGATTGCGAATCATACGGTGCTGACCGCACCGTCCATTCAAGTATTGGATCTGAGCCATCAGCTACGTCAGTCCAGAGAGCCTGTTGTCCTATCGGATTTAAACCCCGACCAAGCCTTAGTGGTGGGTAATCCGGTGATGCCTGAGGTCTGGAATGCCAAGGCCGGTGAAAAAATCGCATTATCGGATTTACCAGAGGCGCAGTGGGAGGCAGATGAGATCGCAACCCAACTCAAAACCCAACCTCTCCTCGGCTCCGCTGCCACAGAAAGCACCGTCCGCCAGCATATCGAAGCCGCCCAGCTAATTCACATGGCCACCCATGGTCTACTGGAATACGGCAATCCCCAAGACTCAGGCATCAGCGATATCCCTGGAGCCATTGCCCTTGCACCCGATCCCAGCCACAACGGTCTGCTAACGGCTGCAGAACTCTCAGAATTTAACCTTAACGCTGATTTAGTCGTACTCAGTGCCTGTGACACTGGCCTTGGTCAGCTCAGTGGTGACGGCGTCATTGGCCTGGCCCGCTCACTCATGACAGCCGGAGCCCCCAGCGTCATCGTCTCCCTCTGGTCCGTCCCCGATGATTCCACCGCCACCCTGATGGTGCGCTTCTACGACTATCTACAAGCAGGCAACGATAAAGCCCAAGCCCTCAGATTAGCCATGTTGGATACGCAAAAAAAATATCCTGACCCCGGCTCTTGGGCCGCATTTACCCTGATCGGAGCCCCTGGCTAGGGGCCGCAGGGTGGTGGCAAAGAGACATTTGTAGAGGCGTTCTATGGAACGCCTCTACCAGGTTGGTTGAGGTTTTAAATATTGGTGCTTTGGGGAATATTGGCCGGGTGCAAATATTCGTAGGGCGTAGGTCTGACGGCATTTCTATCGTCAATTTCAATCTCAATGTCCCTGAGACGCTTTTGAAATGCCTGCAGCGGAGCTTTGACCTGAGGGTCCTCAAAGTAGCCGTCGTCATACTCACCCAGACGAGTGTAGTAGAGCGAACCGAGGGGGTAGGTCATGTTCATTTGGATTTCGGCCTGGTCTAGTGTGGGCAGCAAATCCAAATAATCTTGCACCGTGGCGGCGGTGCCAGGTGCTGGACGGTAGCCAGCCAGGGGCATATTGGGGGCATAGGTCATCAGGGTCGATTGGGGAAAGTTGACGGCGGCGTGCTGGGCGCTGCCGGTAAAGACTAGCAGGGTGATTGCATCGATCAGGTATCCCAGGGTGTAAATACCTGGGGTAGCCTGGTCTGGTGAAGATTCGCCTACATCCGAGAGACCGCCTTTTTTCGGGTCTAGTAAATCAGCTAGCCAGTTCTGGAGTTCTGTGTCCTGGCCCACGGCTTGATCGCTGTCATAGTAGAGTTTTAAATAGGCCGATACCCACTGGTGAATGGCGTCCCAAATCAGTAGGGCATCATCTCGGTAGGGATAGTCGGGGAGCTGCTCAGGATTGTCCACACCCCTGCTGGCAAAGGTTTTAGGAATCATTGACTGATTAAAGCTAAAGGGGTAGCCCTTGACGCCCTGGGCCGAAATCCGCAGGGATTCTTCAATCGTTCCCCCCAGCACCTTGTCGACGGTGCCGCCTGGATTGATCAGTCCTCGCAGGGCCAATTCATTGATAAATAAGGTGCCTTCAAAGTGGGGCGTTAACAGCACATTGATGGGATGGTTGGGGGCAAGCTGCTGATAGGTGGCGAGGATAAACGCTTCGAGCAGTAAATGGGTGCGACCCAGGTGAGAAATAAGCTCATGGTAGTTACCATCGGCGATTTGGACGATGGTTTTAGCCATTAGCCAGGACCATTTTTGAGACTGGGGGGTACCCGGTGGCGGTGGGGTAAAAATGGGTTCGCCCGGTTTCTGGCTACATTGAATGGCCACGGGCACGAGCGATCGCACCTCAGAGTCTCCCGCCGGTACCGCAAATAGAGCCAGGGGAGCCCACAGATATTTCTGTGTATCCGCCACCTTGCCCGTTTTCACCCCCTCTAGAACGTCATAATCAGCTAAATAAAGACGGCCTGCTGACCCGGCTTTTGCCAGGGAATCCTGGTCTCCCATGACGGCTTTATACTGAGCCTCGGTGACAGGAAATTTATCGGGCAGGGTGGTGACTTGTACAATTACCAGGGGATTAGCCCCGGCCACCCGTTGCGCGGCAAAGTCGCTGTCTTGGTCAAAGGAGTGACGAATGCAGGGCAGGTAGATCAGCTGAAACAGGTCGTCGTAGGGTTTGAAATAAGTCTGATAGTCCAGCAAACTGTCCCCTAAGGGTTCTGAGCTAGCTGGTTGCAGGTCCGTGACATGGGCGGTGGGGGCACTGACAATTTTGGCCAGCTCGGTTACGCTTTTGGCTATAAACTCGGTATCGGCTTGGAGTTCGACTTCAATTTTTTCAGCGGCTGTCTCGCGAGTTTTGGGTTGAAACCGTCGCTGAATAAAGAACTGAATCCTGGCTAGCAGACGCTGCAAAAAGTTAGCCTTACCCGGATCGTTGAGCAGGTTGTAAAGCCAAATTGTACTGACTAGACGAACGGCAGAACAGAGTTGCACGCCCCGCTCGTTGATTTCTTGCAGCCGCTGGTTGGTGCTAACCCTCAGCAGTAACGAAACGGCGTCTTGAATCCATTTAAATTTGCTAAAGGACTGTTCATGCTCAGCTACCTGTTGCGCCATGGCCACACCGGGTAGCTTGGTGGGGTCGTATTGATAGTGCTGACGCTGCTCTTCTAACGCTGCATGACGTGCGGTACCGTTAGGATCGTTTTGGGGCAGTGAAGGAACCATGAGTTCATCGCAAAGCAACATCTAATGGTAGTCGCCCCTTCGCCCAACGTCGTTACTTGGCAGAAAAGCTAGATAAAAGTCTAGATTTCTTCTGATATCTAATTTTTAGAGGGTTTGGAGCGTTAGTTTTCAAAAAAGTTGGGATGGGCAAGCTGGTAGCCGGCGGCTTTGATTTTGGCGTTGGATACTTTGGCGTTGTAGGGCCGGGCGCTGGGCTGCGATGGGTCCCATTGGACGGGGGCTAGGTGGTTGCGATCGCACACCCGCTCAATCAAGTCCCTAACCGTGGGAATCTCGTCCTGGACCAGGTTGTAGATGCCCGAGAGGGAGTGCGATCGCGCAAACTCAATGGCCCCCACAATATCACTGCGGTGAATCCAGTTGGCCCACTCGCCGCCGTTGCCCGGGCGCGTCTGTCCGGCTGCCCGCCCATAGATTCTTGCCAAGGTGCGTCCTGGACCGTAAATCCCTCCCAGGCGCAACACACATACCTTTAGCCCCGACAACCCCAGCAGCGTTTGCTCCGTCGCCGCAATCACCTCACCATTGGCCGTCGCCGGTTGCACCGCTGTTGCTTCAGTCACCACCGCGCCGTGGTGCTGGCCATAGACCGAATAGGTACTCGTATAGATCAGCTGCTGCACCTGGGTATTGGGCAACACCTCCGCCAGCGTTTTCGCAGTGCTCAAATAGGTTTCTTCGTAGTTGGCTCCTCGCTTTGACCCGACACAGACCAGTACCCTTTGCTGATCCAACAGACAGTCCTGCAGGTCTTCTAGATCCGTACCCTTGAGCACCCGGACTCGATCCGCCACAGTTTGTAACTCTTCTACCCGCTCTGGGCTAGTGGTCGTTGCCGTAACCGTCAGACCCTGCTGCCGCCACAGACGCGCCACCTCTTTGCCCACATAACCACAGCCAATAATCGTCACCTTTTCCCCTGTCTTTTCGGCCATGCCCGCTCCTATCCGCTACATTGGAATACTGGTTGATTTAGTCATCCAATACCCTACCGGAAAGCCTCCCTCGCCCCCAATGACCACCTCCGATTTCCTCAGTCAGCTCAACGCCGCCCAGCGTCAGGGCGTCGAACATTTCTGTGGACCCCTGCTGGTGGTTGCCGGAGCCGGATCCGGCAAAACCCGCGCCCTCACCTACCGCATTGCCAATCTAATCCTCAACCATCGCGTCGATCCCGAAAATATCCTGGCAGTCACCTTTACCAACAAGGCTGCCAAGGAAATGAAGGCCCGCATCGAACGCCTGTTTGCCGAGCAAGAAGCCCTGGGGCGTCACAGCAAGCCCCTGCACCTGCTCCCCGAATACGAACAAACCCAGCTGCGCTCCTACGTCTACAAAACCTTTATCAAAGACCTGTGGATTGGCACCTTCCATGCCCTCTGCTCACGGATTTTACGCTTTGACATCGAAAAATACCAAAGTCGTGCCGGTCACCGTTGGACCAAAGCCTTTACCATCTTTGACGAATCCGATGCCCAGAGTTTAATCAAAAATATTGTCACCACCACCCTCAACCTGGACGATCGCAAATTTAACCCGCGCTCTGTTCGTTATGCTGTCAGTAATGCCAAAAACCAGGGCTTTGACCCCGACGAATACGAAAAAGAAAACCCCACTTTTAAAGGACGAGTCATTGCCGATGTCTATCGCCATTACCAAAAAGGACTGGCCCAGAATAACGCCCTCGACTTCGATGACCTGATCCGCATTCCCGTCCTGCTATTTCAACAAAATGAACAGGTGCTAGATTACTGGCACCGACGCTTTCGCCATATGTTGGTGGACGAATATCAGGACACCAACCGCACCCAGTACGATCTGTTGCGGCTGCTCGCCACTAACAACGCCCCAACCACCAAAATATTTGATGATTGGAATCAGCGGTCTATTTTTGTCGTGGGCGACGCCGACCAGTCCATTTACTCTTTCCGCGCTGCTGACTTCACCATTCTGATGAACTTCCAGAGTGACTTTGGGGATGGTCTATCGGACGACGACACCCGCACCATGGTGAAGCTAGAAGAGAACTATCGCTCCACCGCGAATATTCTCGAAGTAGCTAACCATCTAATCGAAAACAATACCGAGCGGATTGACAAAGTACTCCGTGCTACACGGGGTACAGGAGAATCCATCTTCTGCTACAAAGCCGATGATGAGAGAGTAGAAGCCGACTATGTTGTCGGCCAGATTCGCATTCTCATGGAAAAGAATCCTGAGCTAAAATGGGGAGACTTTTCCATTCTTTACCGTACCAACGCCCAGTCCCGTTCCTTTGAGGAAGTCCTCACCCGGTACAGCGTGCCCCATAAAGTTGTAGGGGGGCTTAAGTTCTACGATCGGCGAGAGATTAAGGACGTGCTGTCCTATCTGCGGTTAATTGCTAACCCTGCAGACACCATCAGCCTCAAGCGGTCCATTAATACTCCCCGGCGTGGCATTGGTAAAACCACCATGGATAACTTAGAAAAAGCCTCCGGGGAATTAGGTATGCCCCTATGGGAAATCTTGTCAGACGAAACATCTGTTAAGACCCTAGCAGGTCGCTCTAGCAAAGCGGTGATGGGCTTTGCCAAAATGATCCAAGGCTGGCAGCAAAAAGTAGAAACCATGCCTGCTTCAGAGCTGGTGCAAGAAGTGATCGAGGACTCAGGCTACATTAGGGCTCTCAAAGATAAAGGCACTGACGAAGATCTCGACCGCATCCAAAACGTAAACGAGCTATATAACGCCGTCATTCAGTTTGAGGAAGAAAACGAAGAGGCGACCCTACTGACATTTTTAGCTAGCGCTGCCCTCAACTCAGACATGGACGATGACAAGCAAGGAAATGCGGTTTCTTTGATGACGCTACATTCCTCAAAGGGGCTAGAGTTTCCAGTGGTATTTGTGGTGGGTATGGAACAGGGGCTATTTCCCAGCTTTCGCTCTTTGGATGATGCCGCCGCCATCGAAGAAGAACGTCGCCTCTGCTATGTGGGTATTACCCGTGCCCAAGAGCGATTGTTTTTGACCTATGCCCGCGAACGTCGTCTTTATGGCAACATGCGAGAGATTGCCACGCCTTCGATGTTTCTAGGCGAGCTACCCGAAGACTATATCCTAGCGAATACAGCTACTGCTTTGCCCAGGCTGCAGGCAACTCCTAAGCGAACAGCCAAGCTAAAGAATCCTGAACCTAAGGTGCAGAAACCAGGCAGCCACGAAGATGATTGGGGCGTGGGTGAAAAGGTTATCCACAATGCCTTTGGGGAAGGTACTATTACCCACATTTTCGGTGCTGGCAATAAAATTTGTCTGGCAGTTAAGTTTCCCGGACTAGGTAAAAAGATTATTGATCCAAGGGTGGCGACACTAACGCGAATTTGATCTTAATTTTATAAGCTCAATATTTTAGAACGCTGATAGCTCGACCTTTGAAATCGAAGACTATAGATGATATCTTGCTTAAGCAAAGTGTCAGTGCAGTATATATCTCATTATCGCTATACTCAAGAAAAAATACAGTTCTTAGTTCAGAGTACCTTGTTTGAGGGGAAAACTTCTTCACAATCAGATTTCTATTAGTCTAAAAGCAGAGAGCCGGATAGTCCTATGACATTCCAAGAACTCAAAAAGCTATCGATCAAACTGCCAGTCAGTGAACGTCTAGCACTCGTTAATCTAATTATTCAATCATTGCAAGACGAGGTGCTAGAGACACCTTTACCTTCGTCAGATGTGAACTTATCTGATAAAAGCCACATGAAACTCAGCATTAGTCAGGCTGTTGACCAAATG
Organism: Leptolyngbya cf. ectocarpi LEGE 11479; assembly: GCF_015207065.1. Lineage (GTDB taxonomy): Bacteria > Cyanobacteriota > Cyanobacteriia > Phormidesmidales > Phormidesmidaceae > Leptothoe > Leptothoe ectocarpi. The sequence goes on from NZ_JADEXP010000036.1 coordinate 15,702, forward strand.
CGCGGATTGCTCAAAACTGAACAGCCAGTCCCGACTGACGATGAAGTAAAAATCATGCTGGAAGAACGACGCATAGATAAGTTCTCATGATCAAGATTTTGATCGACACCAATCTAATTCTAGATTTTCTGTTGGAACGACAGCCTTTCTTCAAGGACGCAGAAGCTCTGTTTCAGCTGATAAAAATAAACCAAATTACCGGCTACGTGACCGCAACTACGCTGACCGATATCTTCTACATTACCAAGCGCCATACCAAAAGTTTGGAAAAAGCTAACCAAGCTGTGTCTGTGATATTAGACGCACTACAAATCAGTCCTGTTAATCGCCAAGTTCTAGAACTGGCTTTATGCTCCAGCACGCCTGATTTTGAAGATGCTGTACAGGCTGCCTGTGCTATTACACAAGGCTTAGATGCTCTTGTTACTAGAGATGCAGATTTTGTGACTGAATTAGTTCCGCTGCTATCTGTTAGTGAGTTTCTGAAACAAGTCGCTGAAAATGAATAATCTCCTTTTAGCCAACGTTCATAGCCAGCGTCCCCTTCGACTCCGCTCAGGGGACGCTTACAGATTGATGCGGTTATGTAGGTAGACTTAGTAGTATGCGTTAGCCTTGATTTCTAGTTAATTTCTAGTCACCTTATAAAACAGCAACGGACGCTCTTATGCCTACTGACCTTACCCAGCAATGGGAAATTGCGCTGTCAAACTGTGCTCAGGAACCGATTCATATTCCAGAAATAGTACAGTTTTTTGGCGGGCTGATAGTTACAGACCGAGCGTTAGAGTATATCACCCATGTTTCTGACAACCTGAGTGCGATCTTAGGTCAAAATGACAGCTGGGCTAGCCCTGATATGCTGGGGCGTTCGTTAAGGGCTGTCTTATCAGGTGAGCTGGTGCATGACCTGAGTAACGCTTGCGGGGTCCCAACAGTAGTGGCTCAACGCCATCGATTAGGTATTTATGAGATTCAGGAACAGACCTTGGATGTCTGTGTTCACTGTAGCCCGACTCGAACGTTAATTGAGTTAGAGCCCGTCATTTCAAACTTGGATACCCATATGCCGTTGGTGATGCGAGCTAAGTCGATGCTCGAACAATCTTCCAGCTCTGAGCAATTACTGTCTCTCGCGGTGGAGCAATTGCGCGAGACCACTGGATTTGACCGGGTGATGGCCTATCGTTTTTTACCTGATGGTGCAGGCGAAGTCGTTGCAGAAGCCTGTAGCCCCAGAACGAATTCATATCTGGGATTGCGCTACCCAGCCTCTGATATTCCAGACATGGCTCGTACTTTGTTTGTAAGGACGGGGGTGCGTATCGTTGCAGATATTCATGCTACTGCCGTGCCGATTCTAGCGCTGGATGCAGCAGAGGCTCCCCTCGACATGTCTCTTGCGTTGATTCGTGGGGTATCGCCTATTCATAGTGGATATTTAGAAAATATGGGCGTGCGGGCCAGTATGGCCATTGCTATTACAGTTAATGGTCAGCTATGGGGATTATTTGCCCTACATCATTTGCAACCGAAGTTAATTTCTCCCGATCTGCGGACGGTGGTTGAACTGTTTAGACAATTGTTTTCTCTGCAGTTTCAACAGATATTGGCTGAAGAACGCTTTTGCGATCGCAAAAGCACCGCCTCCACATTAGATAAACTATTTGCCACCCAGTCTGATCCATCGACCCATAGAGACTGGAAAAATATCATCATTCAATCAAGCCAGGCGCTTTGCCAATTACTATCGGCCCATGGCGTGGCGTTTATCAGCGAACAACAGCTGTTGAAAAGCCATGGAGAGACTCCCCCTGAACCAGCGATATTAGTCCTGCTCAACCACTACAATGGCTACGCACAAACCGACATTATCACAACTGAGTGTTTAAACCACCTTGATATCCAGGGGATAGACACATGGGGGCTGACTGCTGGAGCCCTATGCTTTTCAATTCCTGCTGAAGAGCCGTTTTATCTTGTTTTCTTTAGAAATGAAATCATTCGCGATGTTCACTGGGCCGGTAATCCGAATGACCGAATCCTGGTAGAGGATGATGTCGCGCCGAGACTACATCCACGGCGTTCGTTTGAAGAGTACACAGAAATTGTCAAAGAGCGGTGTTCTCCTTGGACATCGTCTGATCTAAACATTGCCCTTGAAATCCGCACTGAGCTGATTCGTTTAGCTAGGGTTAATGTCCAAGATTTTCAACAACGTCAGCAAAATCTTTTAGTTGCAGAACTCAATCATCGGGTTAAAAATATTTTGGCGTTGATTCGCTCAATAGCTCGTCAAACGGAAAAGTCTACAAGTTCCCTAGAAGAGTACACAAAAACCTTAGAACGCCGAATTGCGGCGCTATCTGCAGCCCATGATCTAGTGACAGGCTATGGGTTAGAGTGGCCCAACCTCAGGAATCTGCTGGCCATAGAATTGCGCCCCTATCTCAATGATGTTAAGCCTCAAGTGAGCCTAACTGGGCCAGTAATCGGACTCAAAGCCAGTTTTGTGCCGACGTTTGTGCTTGTGCTTCATGAGCTAACATCCAATGCTGCTAAGTATGGTGCCCTGTCAGTCGTGTCAGGCAGTGTGATGGTCTCTTGGCACGAATTTAACGGCGGGATTAAGCTAATTTGGCAGGAGTCCGATGGACCGCCTATCGTTGATCCTCAGCGGCGAGGATTTGGTCAAGACCTAATTGAACGGGCGATTCCCTATGAATTCGAAGGTGAAGCCGTGCTCCACTTCTTGGCCTCTGGAGTAAAAGCTGAATTCTGGTTGCCCAATAGTCTTATCCGATGGGGACAGGAGCAAAACGGTGAAACCAGCTCTACTTCGACAACTTCAGATTCTGATACCTTAGCCCATACTGAGCAAATCAAAATTTTGGTGGTAGAAGATAGTTTATTAGTCGCCATGGAAATGGAAAACACGCTTAAAAAAATCGGGTTTGATGCTGTGACATCTGCTCCCAGCGTTGAGCGCGCCTTTAATTGTTTGCAACAAGATTGCTATCAGCTCTGTTTGCTAGATATTGATCTCAAAAAAGAAACGAGTTTTGAGGTTGCCTATTTCCTGCTTGAGCAAAGTATTCCATTTGTATTTACTAGCGGCTACAATTCCAAACATCCTATTCCTGAGTCCTTGAAATCCGTACAGCTTCTCAAAAAACCAATTGATGAGTCAAGCTTAAAAAAGCTGATCTATGACCTGCTCAACTAACCTGTAAACTGTGTATATATCATTTTATAAAAGTGAGATTTAACGAGTATTACAGGCAGTTATGGCTACCGTACTTATCTTTGAAGACGACATGCAACTATCTTCTTATTGGCGTAAAGTACTAGAAGCTAAAAATCATGCTGTATACTGTTGTGCAACCGTTAAAGATGCCTTAGCAATGGCTACAACAATTAGGCCAGATGTAATTGTTATGGACATGATGATTAAGGAGAATGGCCAATTTATCCCGGAAGGAGGGTTAACACTACTAACCCAATTAAAATTAAACTATGATGGCTCTCCGGGGGTGATTGGTGTGAGTGGATACAAACCGGGTATCTACAATCAATCTACAGCCTTAGAAATTGCCAAATATACGGGTATTGATCTTGCCCTCTATAAGCCTATTGCATCCGAGCAACTATTAGAAGCTGTTGAGCAACTGCTAGCAAATAATGTTACAGAACAATAGTAATATTAAGTAGGTTGACCCAATTAGGCTTCAGATCCCGAGGTCCCCTTCCGTCCCCCAGTGCTGGGCTACGGTGTGTACACATCTAGAAGATTGAACTGGAAAGTGGTTCTAACTCCTGCATTACCCCTCATCCTAAATCCTTCTCCCTTGGGGAGAAGGATTTTGAGTCTAGCTCCCCTTCTCCCTTGGGGAGAAGGGGTTGGGGGATGAGGGCTCGAAGCCTTGAGCTTACTCTCCGACTTATGTGTACACTGCAGCCAATAACTCACCTTAAAACTATCAGGCCTTTTTATCTAAAACAGATTTTCTGGGCAGTGGGAGCTTATTCCCCCCCCTTTTCAATTGAACGTCCTTCTTGACAACGGTGTTTGAGATTTTTCCCTCAAGTCCTGAAAATTAGCACTTAGACAAGGCAGGCTCGTTGCAGCTAACTGCTCTCACATTCGCGTCTAAATTCTCAACAATCTGCTGGCCTAGAGCCGTTGTCTGTAAATAAGCCAAAGCTGGCCGAATATATGTATAAACCTGGGTGCGATAAAACTCAGGAAAACCCAATTTCAGATCCTCAGGAGAACGATAGCCCAGGATTTGGTTCATTCCCAATTCCTCAAACTCGTAAAAAAGCGCTACGGTCTTTTGTAAATAACTGGGATCACTCAGCTGACCGATAAGGTCCGCAGCACGGGCTAGGCCAGGGTAGTGATCTGTAACCTGATAACCGGGTCTATCGGGTACAGGAAATTGAGTAAACGAGATATTGTGCTGAATAGCCCCTAAGTCTAGAACCTCATATTGGCTAAAATTTTCCTGCACAAAGAGTTTGCTCCGCTCAACATGGTAAGGGCTCAAACTAGCATCGGTTGCCCCTGGAGCTAGGGTAACCCAGCACTTATCTAGAGTCTGCCCTGTGGATATCTGGTATGGGCCTTGTACATAACGCCGCTGTGCTACATCATCTTGCTGGCAAACACCACCTACATAACCAATGTCGTGGCACAGCAGTGACACCATAAAATTGAGCCAGTCCTCACAGGTGACATTCCCTTCCTGCTGGTGTTTGCCATGTAAAATTTCCTGACCTACCAGACAGACGAGGATAGTATGCTCAACGTTGTGATACAGGGCCGTACTAGCACTTAACTTATCTAATACCTGAGCTGCGAATGCACTCAATAAAACACCATAGTCTGGCTGAAATTGCTGGCTAGGGTTAGTCGTCAAATAACCCAAGGGTTTACCCAGCATTTGGATATACTTCTCGTGCAGCTGATTTACACAAGATTGCTTCATTGAAGTTGCAGGATATAGCACGGTTAGGGGAGTTGCGTAAAAATGAACTACCAGTGGAGGCTGGGCTAGAAGAGCAAATTAAAAAAATATGGGTATGGCTAATTTACCCTTTTTGGGCGTGACTTCAGGCTTTTTTGTTCAATGAATGCATGAATCTCAGCATTAATGCTTCTTTTTGCGAACAATGATGATTTCGTCCTCATTGTCGATGATATCGATCACCTTTTCGATGGATAGTTTAGTCGATTTTGGTTGGGTAGACGTAGCATCGGCTCCTCTAGAGAGCAGCAATAGCAAAATGAAGGGAAATGATACGAAAAAAATCGGAGGCATCGCTTTTTCTCCTTAGGAATATAAGTAAACAAACGTCGTGCGATAGGGCTCTATGGAGAACTCAACTGCTCCATAAGCTATGTGTGATGACTAGTGCGTGCTAAAAAGATGTCAAACCTACTCTGCTGTCTGACGGTCCCCTGTTGTCTTTAGTATCTGGGTTGGAGCCTTGGAATGGAACCAGAAAAACTCACAACCTGGAGAAAAATTTGCTAAATATAGTAAGGCACTCACTTCATGTACTTTACCAAAACCTCACAAAACCTCATCAAAACTCTACAAAACTCGAATTTGGCTTTGCCAGTAAATAAATAGCCAGGTTACTTTAGGACTGTGCATCTTACCCTGCTTAGAATCAAAACCATGAACCGTCTACCCCATGTCCAGCAACAGTTTTACGATGGATGCCGATGCCGCTTTAGAATTTGTCGACCAGTTAGTCTATGTCAAAACCGAGAGACATCTGAATGATTTAGAACGTCAGGTTTTTCTGGGTTCCTGGGAAGGTAAAACCTATGAAGAAATATATCCCGTCAAACCAGATTATATTGAGAAATCTGTTGGCTATAGGCTTTGGCAGAAGCTCTCGTAATTTCTCAATCCAGTTAAAAGAGAGATAAATCGGGTTGAGCAATTACCTTTTTTGATAATTGGCGAACCCTCTCTTACTATATTTGTTATGAACGTTAGGAGATGATCCTAATGCTCATAATTTAAGACTTAGAGCTTGCAATTCTTTTGTGATACTAGTTAAAGTCTCATACTGAGAATTGCTGCACTTATGACGAAGATGTGTCAACATTCTCTAATAAAGCTTAAATTATTAACAATTTACGTCTTGTTCTGCTATCATTATCTCTAAAAAATGGCAACCCAACTAATTGAACTCGAAGATGGCACTCTGATTGAAGTAGAGGTGCCAAATGATCAAGCTAGACAAATTTCAAATCGGTTTGCCAGTAAGGTTAATAAAACCTTGGATGACATTAAACCAATGCTGCTCAATGTGTGCCGCCCGGTCACAGAAACCTTTCGAGAAATCAATAAAGAAATGGAAGTTGATCAAGCTGAAGTCGAGATTGGTTTTAGCTTTGAGGGTGAAGGTAATCTCTATATCACTAAGGCAAAGGCAAATGCCAATCTTGTTATTAAACTTGTGCTTAAACCTAAAAAAACTCTGTAGATGAATGATTCTGTATCCGACTCTATCCTTTCAATTACAAGTCGAGAGCCTGAGATTAGAGAGCGTAAACAAGCCGGCACGGGGTTTGTTATCTTCTGTGATAATGAGGCAGCTTATATCGTAACTTGCAGCCATGTAGTACGTGACGTTGGTGGGCAAGGGTCCGTTTGTGTAGCTGATAAGCCTGCGACTGTTGTTGCTTCTAGGCCGACAGATGATGTTGATTTAGCAGTTTTAAGAGTAGAGGGGCTACAATATAGGCCTTGCTTACCATTGAAGCCGTTGCGCTCTAAGCTGTCTCAGAATCTGCCGATTCAGATTTGGGGGTTCTCTGAAATCGAGCGATCAGCTCCGTTTTTGCTTCGCCCGTTACAAGGAACGCTAGGACAAGAAACTCAGTTTTCGGCCTATAGCGATCGGCGAATTGCTGCTTGGGATTTGAAGATTGAGCGTGCAAATTACCTCAAGCAAAAGGGAACGTTGCAGGGAGGATACAGTGGATCTCCAGTAATAGATGCTGATGGTAGTGTACTTGCAGTAGTCACTATTCAGATGGATAACTCAGGCGAAGTCGGAATAGCACTCTCAATAGAGGCTTTGAGAGCTGTCTGGGAAAATATGCCTGATGCTCTAGTAGCACAGTTTACTCCTGTTGCAGAGAAACCTCTAACCACTCGTCAAGGGCTGACTTCTCTATCTAAGGAATTAAATTTCTCTGATATTCTGACAGAGTTAAAGCAGAAGTTTAAAGGTGCACCAGAGAATATCACGGATCCGCTTTGGATGGGCTGGTTTCAAGATATGTTTGAACTGCAACACAACGCCCTGGAGCGTATCAGCTACGAAATTGGGAAACTGCTTAATGCCCATCGTACGACTGTCTATTTTCTGACAGAGGGAGACCGCAGCACTAAGTCAAAAAATGAACGAGAGCTGTGGTCGATTGTGGCGCAAGGAGATTCATCTCTAGAAATCCGGGTACCTTTTGGGGAAGGTGTTGCAGGCAAGGCGGTTGAGACAAAGAAGACTATCTCAGTACCATTTGACGCTTATGAAGCAGCAGAGGATGCCAGAGAAATCATTGCCCAAGATCAGCGTACGGGCTATCGCACATATACGCTGCTGACATTCCCACTACTCAATGAGCAAAGTGTGCCTATTGCCGTTTTTCAATTCTTGAATAAAATGCGCCCAGTTTCCGACTTGCCGAATACGATCTCTACCGAAGATTGTATTGACGAAGTGTCAATTGATAAACAGGGGTTTTCCCTTACCGATCAGACAAAATTTGAGCGCTACATCCCTGAAATTCGTTTAATTCTAGACCTTTATCAAAATTACTATCAGCAATTCAAGAAACTGCAGTCGATTGTAAACTTCTCTAGCGCTACCCTTAGCCTTAATCAAGAGCGGCAGAACTTAGAAGATATCCTCAAGCTCGTGATTGACGAAGCGTGCAAAATCACCAATGCTGACCGTGGTACCTTTTGGCTGCTTGATCGAAAAGGTACTACATTGCGAGCAAAAATCAGGGCTGAAGGAGATGATTGGAAAGAGATCAAAATCAGGGTAGGTGAAGGGTTTGCAGGTGAAGTTGCTAAATCAAAGCAAACTCTGAATATTCCCTTTGATTTATATAGCCACCCCGACTCTGATAAGTCTAGAGAAACAGATGCAAAGACAGGTTATCGTACATGTAGCTTGCTGTGTATGCCCGTTTTTAGCCGCAATAGTGGTGAATTAATTGGCGTTACTCAGCTTTTAAACAAGCGCCACAATCAGAGTCGACAGGAGCCTTATCATAATACCGACTCTTCTCGACAAGAAGTGCCAGTGTATTTCAAGGCAAGTTTTACTCTGGAGGATGACGAACGTCTCCGAAAATTTAACGAGCAAGTTGCTATTGCCATTGAGAATGCTCGTCAGCCGCTGATTACTGAGCAATATGACAATTTATTTCAACTATTACATGCCACAGAGCAGTTGGCTGGAGGGTTTCTTAATGCTCATTCCGCACGTATATATTTGGTCGATCAAGATGCGAAAGAAATATGGTCAATCGTGGCAGAACATGAAAAAGAAGAGCCGTTCGAGATTAGTATACCAATTGGGTTTGAAGAGTGTGGACAGGTTGCTCAGAGCAGAAATGCGGCCATTCTTGGCTATCAGAATGTTGTACCAGAAATGTTTTCACCTTCACGAAAAGGTCGCAATAGCAGATACCTCGTTCACAATAAGCTGATTGTACCGATTGAACAACGCTCTAAGCGTGCAAATCATTTATTGGCTGTTGTTGAGTTTATGAATAAACTCAGGCCAGAGTATGCTAGCAGCAAAGTTTTGCAGGCTAAGATGATTGCTGGAGAAGGTTTTACATCAGAAGACGAAGATGAATTTAATCATGAGCATGCTATATCAGTAGCCCAACTCATCGAAGCATTTCTAGAAGTCTATCGTCCGGTTAAGCAATATCGCGATGGTGAAAAGTTACGTCATGCGAAGGAATCTGTGATTCGAGGGGGACTAGAGCAAGCATTGTTGCCAGAGCAAGTGATGACTGCTGCCAAAGAATTAGTTAGTGCTCACCGTAGCACTCTATGGATAGTTGATCCAAAGGATAGAGATGCTCTGTATGCTGATATTACTCATACGAATGGTAATGTCCGACGTATAACTGCTACCATTGGTGAAGGCTATGTAGGTGAGGCCGCGCAGCAAGCTCTGGATCTCATACAACATCGCCGTAGCAATAATGAAGAAGATACAGGTACAGATGAATCCTCCTACGATTTCTTAAATATTGGGTTTGATCTGTATGAAGATGAGTTCAAGAGCCGCAAGGCTAAGCAGACTGATCATACAACGAACTATCGGACGTGTAGCCTCCTTTGCATGCCTATTTTATCGCCAGAGGGAGAACTACTTGGGATGATTCAGCTTGTGAATAAGCTTCGCCGCGGATATGAGCATTTGGCGCGCGATGAGTATGTTGACAAAACGCCCCCTCCAGATTGTTTCATGGCGTCATTTAGCTCGACAGATGAGCAACTCATGCGAGACTTTAATGCGGCTGTAGGTTATGTGTTGCAGCTAATCGGGGTGCGTGACGAAGTACTCGATGGAGACAAAATCGAGGATTTTGAGCGCAAGCTGCGGCGAGTGCAAGAGAGAGGCTAAATTTTTAGAGTTAGGTAGTATTATACTCATTATCAAGACTAACTACTAAGTTTCTAAAAAACCTTTTAGAGCAGCGATCACGGGTTTAACTAATGGATGCTCAATAGCTTCCTCAAGTGCACTGCTACCGCCCTCTTTAAGAGCATTAATCACTCGTTCTTTGAGCATGGGATTTCTATCAACTGACTCAACTATTTTGGCAGTTATCATAGCCTTATCAACAGGGTTAGTGTGGGCATAGTTGTTGTCGAGCTGAGCCAGTAAAGCTTTAATATCTTTGGCAGCTTGAGTTAGATTCTGACTATTGTTAATTTGGGTAGAAATTTTGTTACCTATAATTTTATCACCTGCAATATTATCGCCTGAGCCATATTGGTGGATAGTGTTTCCCATGGTGTAAGTACCTTCTAAAGAACCGATATATTTATTGTTGATTGGTTTGGTCACCTTGAATAAAATCTCTCGCAATGTTGTCACCTTCTCCTCTTTGAATGATGTTGGTGTGATTGTCAGTTATAGAGATCTTTAAGCCATCGCTATAGCTTTCTAGATCTACCTCTTTTCGTTTAAGCTTACGAATTTCAGGTGGCTCATACCCGTCGAGTAATTGGCGTAAATTGAGCCTAAGCTTGAGTTCACCAATTACCTTATATTGTTCACCCATATCTTCTAAGCCCAACAAATCTTTATAGTTTATTGGTGGATACTCAGGATGTTCGGGAACTGGCACGTGTTCAGTGGGCTTAGAAAAGTCGCTATGAATTTTTCTAAAGACATCACGGATGATGGCAAGAAATTGTCGGCGAGTGGACTCTTTGCCACTAATAGCAATAAAAATTTTATTGTCGGCAGGATCAGCTTTAATGCGAGCTATATTATAAGTCTCATCGCCTTCAGTATATACGAGCATAACACCACTTCGCCAATAAGTTTGTTTATAAATCTTCTCGTGATTAAGGACGATAAATCGTGAAATGATGCTGTCAGGTAAAACATTATAGTGATATTGAAATTCTAAAGTATCACCTTCTAATCCACTTTCTTTGGATTCTTCTTTAGGAAGGATGCCAGGGATGAGGTAACGCGCCGGATTACATTGGGGTAGCTCGAAGCATAGCTGAAACTCTTTCATAAGTTCAATAAGATAGTTGTGACGTTCTAATGGGTAACGTCTTTTAGGTAAGATACGGTTGAGATCGGTAAAGGTAAGTTGTCCTTTTCCTTTCGTTTTCAACTCATCGTCGCTTAATAGTGTGTAGATGCCTTGAGTGACCCAATCTGGATTAAGAACATTAGTGTTTTGGAGTAACTGATGATCCCTAAAATTGAGCACTAATCCTAGATTGTGAAGTAATGTAATGAGCTGTATTTGAGTTTGCTCATCGACAATATTATGTTGATAACAAATACCAATATATTCATTGTAGGTGATAAAGTCTTGTTCCATAAGTTCTAGATACTCTTTTACTTCAAACCATGACGTAGGAAGCAAATCATAAACTTCTTTGAGTTCACTTACCTCATTGATGATAGTCTCTTTTAGTTCTTTTATTCCATCACCTGTTTGACAAGAAGTCTCTAGAATAGCTTTGATATTGGGATATTTTTTTCTTAAAGCTTTGCGATTAATATCGAGAGGTTGCTCGTCACGTTTGTTGCCAATAACGATCACTGGCGAGTCATCACCAAAGCTTTTGATTAATTTGAGCCAATAGTCTAGTCGATTTTCTTCTTCGCTGATACGACAATTACAGACGAGTAAATAGAGACTACGTTTGGTCAAAAAGAACTGATGAGTAGCATGATAAATTTCCTGTCCACCAAAATCCCATACGTTAAGGCGTACATCTTTGGTGTTAACAGAGATCTGCCAATTTGATACATTAAGGCCATCGGTTTGGGGTTCAGTAGGATTGAAGTGATCTTTCTTTAGTCGCTTGATGATAGAAGTTTTACCAACATTACCTTGACCAACTAGGATTAATTTAGCTTCATTAAGAGGACGAACATTACTATTACGTAGCTGCCGACAGTAATTGAATATACTTTCAACTGACCCAGGCATTTGGTGGAGCCGAGACGGACCCAGGGTCTCTGGAGAAATTGGAAGTATATTATGGCGTAGATCGAGTAGCTTCAACTGAGTTAGCATCTCTAAGCTTTCTGGGATGGCTTCGATTTGGTTAGCACTGAGGTCGAGCTGTTGAAGGTTCTTCACCTGCCCTATCGTTTCACAGATTTGGGTTATTTGATTCTTGCTGAGGTCAAGCTGTTGAAGGTTCTTCATCTGCCCTATCGTTTCAGGGATCTGGGTTATTTGATTCTTGCTGAGATCA
>NZ_JADEXP010000590.1 GCF_015207065.1 Leptolyngbya cf. ectocarpi LEGE 11479
AATGTAAGCAAGGGAGGGAATACCCTACAGGCAATCGCCCCACTTGCCAGGGTTTACAGCAACCAGATAGGTTAAATCTAGTCATCTCTTGCCGCCTAGCCCCATGCCTGCCATCGCTGATACTGTTGCTGCTACAACGATTACGCTGCCTGAAATGGGGTGTGGTACCTGGGCTTGGGGTAATCGCTTGCTGTGGGGATATGACGAAAGCATGGATGCTGGTCTACAGCAGGTCTTTAACTACTGTGTCGAAAACGGCGTCACCCTGTTCGATACTGGTGACTCCTACGGTACCGGTAAGCTGAACGGCCAAAGCGAAAAGCTACTAGGTCAATTTAGTCAGGCCTATCAAGGCCCTAATCAAGACAAAATTTGCCTAGCCACTAAACTAGCCGCCTATCCCTGGCGACTCACCCGAGGCATGATGACCCAGGCGGGGCAAGCCTCAAAAGCGCGCATGGGATGTTTGGACATTGCCCAAATGCACTGGCCCACAGCTAACTACTTTCCTTGGCAGGAAGGCCCACTTTTAGACGGTCTGGCTGATCTATACGATCAAGGACTGGTGCGGGGGGTGGGGTTATCCAACTATGGACCCAAACGGTTGCGCTGGGTGCATAAGCGTTTTGCAGAACGGGGCATTCCCATCACATCGCTACAGGTGCAGTATTCCTTGTTGTCTACATTTCCCGTGACAGACTTAGGACTCAAAGAGGTCTGTGACGACCTTGGTATTCAGATGATTGCTTACAGCCCTCTCGGGTTGGGATTGCTGACGGGCAAGTATGACATCGATACCCCCAAGCCCAAAGGGCTGCGCGGCATTCTATTTCGACAGTTATTGCCCGGTATTCAGCCGCTACTTGACTGTTTGCGTGAGGTGGCAGCAGAGCGCAATAAAACCATGGCCCAGACTGCGCTTAACTGGTGCATTTGCAAAGGTACCACCCCAATTCCAGGGGCCAAAAGTCTAGACCAGGCGAAACAAAATATTGGGGCACTGGGATGGCGGCTAACCTCTGGGGAAATCGATGAGCTAGATCGAGCCGTCACCAATTCTGACAAACAAATGGTGCAAAATATTTTTCAGACTCGATAGACCCAACCCTTCATAGACAAATTTTGCCAGATTCCGCATATTTCGCCACAAGGTGAAGCATGTTCACAGGGAACCATAGCATTGCGTAATTTTAAGGGGTCGGATACATCTATGAACGATTCTAGTTGCATGGGTATCCCTCTGGAAGTGTTTTTGCCCAGCTATATTTATCCTGCGGGATGGATGGTCCGGCGTCACTCTCAGGCAGATCGTTAAAATCATCGCCAAACAAACGGACTAGGAGCAAATAGTTTGTCTCCAGTTAAATCGCGATTAAGTCAGGATAGCCATTGGCTATCCTTTTTTGATACCTATGGCCATCCTTTAGCTTGGATCAGACCCGTCAGTCTGGGTTTGAAGTGAAGGTTACGGGCATCTTAAGCCCATGAGTAATCCAGATCTATCAGCTATTTCAGGCCGTCGTCGGTACATTTCTCCCATACTCCTTCAACGGGCGCGTGAGCTGCGGCTGCGGCAGACTTCAGCTGAAGAAATTCTGTGGGAATGTCTCCGCGCTCGTCGATTTTATGGATATAAATTCCGGCGTCAGCACAACATTGGACGCTTTATTGCTGACTTTTATTGTCATGAAGGTGGGTTGGTGATTGAGGTGGATGGTCCCATTCACGATTTGCAGTCAGAAAAAGACGATATGCGCGATGCGTGGATGGAATCGGTTGGGCTGCAAGTACTGCGGGTGAGGAATTGGCAAGTGCTTGAGGGGTTGGAGGGGGTGTTGGTGATGATTTTGGAGCGGTTGGAGACCTCATCCCCCGGCCCCTTCTCCTCGCAGGAGTAGGGGAGTTAGAGGGGGTGTGATGTGTTGTTGGTTGAGAGTGGCAT
>NZ_JADEXP010000591.1 GCF_015207065.1 Leptolyngbya cf. ectocarpi LEGE 11479
TTTAAGAACATCTCACGGGCATGCTCTGGAATGTCGTCTGCGGGAAATCGATGTCCTAATAACGAGGGTAAACGCTGCTCCCTGATGGCTTCTGCAATCACTTCACCGCTGCCATCTTCGTCAAACCGGTAAACTTTGACTCGATCTGTTCCCAAAAAATGACGCATTTCATCGACGGTCGCCCTTAAAATTTGGGGTAGTTCAATTGACTGACGGATGCGATCGGTCATCCGATGCAGCAATTCTTCACGGGTTTTAATGAGTCGAGCGGATTGGGAGCGCATGGGTAAAACAGAATCGCAAGGATTCTCTCAACAGACGGGGCTAGTTTGTCAGGACATGTTTATCGACCAGGGTGGCTATTGTCTGCTGAAGCTGGGAGCGCCTGAGCTGATCGCAGAGACGGACTAGGAGATCCGAGTCAGCTAGAGATTTTTCGACTAGATCGTTCGCCCCGGCTCTGAGGGCAGCTGTTTTGATGTTGGCATCACCGTGGGCGGTGAAAAAGATAATGGGTAATTGGTTCCAGGCCGGTGCCTGACGGATCGCACGGCAGAGTTCAATGCCGTTGAATTCAGGCATTTCTATGTCTAATAGCAGCAGATCTGGGGACGATGCCTGTAGGGTGCTCCAAAAATCGATGGTGTGATTGAGGGTAACAAGCTGTAATCCTTCAGGCTCTAAGAGCAGTCGCAGCGCTTCTAGCACCTGAGGATCATCGTCTACGGCTAATACTGTATTGGCAGATTTTTGGAAATGCGATCGCACTTCCAAAATGCTCTCCAGTAGCGTAGAGACATCTGGATTGTGCAGAAACGAATGACTACCCAGCTGGGCCGCTCTGACCCGGCTGGCCACACTGCCCTCAGCGCTACTCACTAGCACCAGCAGCGATGGAATCTGATTGATCAGCTTTGACAACCGCATCAGCGTAACGTTATCCATGGTGACCAGAGAACAATTGAACAGAACCACGTTTGGCACCGTTTCTTCTGGCTTTCGATGTTCTAAATGCTGATGGCCATTGGTATGTTCTAAAGACGACTGAGCTTTGAGTTTTCGCTGCAGCGTGTGTAACGTGGCCTCGTTCAGAGCGATGTCTACCCGCAGTTCTTGCGATTGAAGTGCCTGTTCCAACTGCCGTAACAACGGTAAATTTTCGTCAATCAGCACTAACAGAGGGGGAAGCTGTCGCGATTTTGCCTGCTCCAGTCGACTGAGGGCTTGATGGAGCTGTTCTGCTAACGCATTAACCAGCTCAGAAAGTTGTTGATGCTCGGAGGCAACGGGGACATCCCCCTGTAAAATTTTCTCAATGGCACTGGCCAAGTCAGACCCCGATTTTAGACCAAAAACTCCCAAGGCCCCGGTAAGACTGTGGGCAGCCTGGGCAGCGGCCTGTCGTAAATCGTGGGTGAGTTGATCTTGCTGTAAGGCTTGATGCGCTCGTTTAATCAGTGCGAGCCGTTCGAGATGTTGAGGCTTGACTGAATGCCAGAGTGTGCCTAAAGCCTCTCGGGTCTTCTTTTGCTGAGAGACGCGCTTAGTGCTTGGGGAAGTAGAGTCAGCGGACTGAGGCTTAGGTGGGACAACAGAGCTAAGACGATAGCCCACACCATATACGGTTGTGATCACATCGCTGGGCGCACCCGCTGCGGTTAGCTTTCGTCGCAGTCCCTTGATGTGAGACGTTACCGTATCTTCTCCAGGGGCTTCGCTACAGTTCCAGAGATGATCTAAAATTCTCCCTCGGCTAAACACCTGGGATGGATTTCTCAAAAATAACTCTAGCAGACCGTACTCTTTACAGCAATTCCAAATTCAAACGGCATCAATTTATACAGAAATAAAGGACATAAGGTTAATGAAGATAGAAACGACCCTGTTGATGTGAGTTCCGGTTATGGTCCCTATTTCTCTGAGTTTCGGTGTGC
>NZ_JADEXP010000037.1 GCF_015207065.1 Leptolyngbya cf. ectocarpi LEGE 11479
TTGCAGGAGAGATCTTAGCGTCAACACTGTTTAAGAGAGCAACGAGCTGGTCGTAGATGACATCGTTTGCAAGTGTATATATACCAAAGGGTTTCATTGATAATATATCTCTCACTTATAAGGTTTTTATTAACCTGGAATCAACAATTTGGTGGCCGTTCAATTTCAAGATACGTTCGTTGTTTCTCCAACTGTCGCTGTTTTACTCGCTCGGCAAATCGTATGCGCTGGTCCTCGGTCAGTTTGTCATAACAGTGGGGACAGGCAATGCCGACCTCATAGTGGGACGACTGGGTATCTTGAGGTGAAATCGGATGTCCACAGCCATGACACATGGCATAGCTGCCTGGGGCTAACCCATGCTGCACGGTGACGCGCTCGTCAAAGACAAAACATTCTCCTTCCCATAAACTCTCGTCAACGGGAACTTCTTCCAGGTATTTCAAAATGCCGCCCTTGAGATGATAAACCTGTTCAAATCCTCGTTCTAGTAAATAGGAGGATGCTTTTTCACAGCGAATTCCACCTGTGCAGAACATGGCCACTTTTTTGTGTTTGGTTGGGTCTAGTTGCTCCGTTGTATAGTCAGGAAATTCGCGAAAAGAATTGGTTTCTGGGTTAACAGCACCTTGAAACGTGCCGATATCGACTTCGTAGTGATTGCGGGTATCAACTACCATCACGTCAGGATCAGAGATTACTTGATTCCAGTCTTGGGGCTCCACATAGGTGCCTACTTTTTTAGTGGGACTCACCTCTGGCTGCCCCAGGGTGACAATCTCTTTTTTAAGCTTTACCTTCATCCGTTCAAAGGGTTGCGCTTCGGCCCATGAGGTTTTATGGGTAAGATCGGCTAAGCGGGGATCTTGTTTGAGATGGGCGAGTACGGCTTCTAAATTTTTATCAGTCCCGGCAAGGGTGGCATTAATGCCTTCTTGGGCTAGTAAGATTGTTCCTTTGATTTTGTTGGCCTGGCATAGCGTCACTAAAGGCTGACGCAGCTCAGCAAAGTCATTAAGGTGAACAAACTTATAGAAGGTAATTACAGACCAGGGCATGGGTTGGGCAAAGGTGAGACTAAACTATTGCTATGGCAAAAGGTAATGCATCTCTATACTAGATTTTTAGCAATATTTTTGATAGACCTGACTGGCAGCTCGGTGTAAATAGGAGTGTCGGTATATCAGGGCGTTCATATCCTTCCCATAGCCGCCACCAATAACACAGGCTACAGGATACCTGGCTTTTGCACAGGTTTCGAGCACATATTTATCGCGTCGGTATAGTCCTTCATCGGTCAGGGCGAGTTTCCCTAGGCGATCATCTCGGTGGGGGTCGGCGCCAGCGTCGTAGAGGACCAAGTCGGGGTTGACTTGGGTTAATAGCCCTGGCAGGTGTGTTGCCAACTTAGCTAGATACTCGTCATCCTCAGTGCCTGCGGCCAGGGGAATATCGAGATCGCTGATTTGCTTGCGACCTGGGAAGTTGACGGCGCAGTGCATGGAAAAGGTAAAGACGCTGGGGTCATGGCGAAAAATCCAGGCGGTGCCGTCTCCCTGGTGGACGTCTAAATCGACGACCAAAATGGTATCAAGCAGTTTTTGGAGCTTGAGGAGGCGGGTTGCGATCGCAATATCGTTAAAAATACAAAATCCGGCCCCGTATCCTGGAAAAGCATGGTGGGTACCCCCAGCCGTATTACAAGCTAATCCTCGATTTAACGCTAGCTTTGCCGTCAGAATCGTGCCTCCGACCGCCGTACAGGTACGCCGCACCAGCGCCTCACTCCACGGTAAACCAATCCGCCGCTGCGCTTTAGCATCCAGATTTCCCCCATAGTAGGCATGCACATAGTCGGTATCGTGTACCAGCTCTAGCCATTCCTGGGGCGGTCGTCCCGGCTGATAGATCTGCTCTTCACCAATCACCCCGTCACGCACTAACAAATCCCGCAGCAGCTTAAACTTTGGCATCGGAAATCGATGCCCACTCGGCAAGGGCGTTACATAGTCAGGGTGATAAATAACCGGTAAACCAGACAATGTCAGTTTCTTAGCAAGACAGCTGTGTGCTGACAGGTCGCACCCAGTTCCCCCCTGTCAGCACACCGCTCACTACCCTAATCCTACAGAAATGAATTAATGGACCGTCTCTGACGCACATCTAACTTATGGGCCAGACTCCCCTCTTTCCAATCTAGGGGAGATGTTGCAGCCTCTGGCACCACGGTTACCTGCGTCGCTGCCTCCTTAGGCATCGCAAATGAAACCGGTTTAGACGCCACAGGTTTTGGCTGGTGAGGGGTACGACGAATTTTTTGCCCCTTGCGAAATGCCATCACCTGAGCCCCTGGCCGCTCAGCCCCTAGACGCCGAGCCCGACGTTTTCGACTGCCCCGTCCGCTCCCTGCAGCAGTCACTGGACGAAGCTTAGGGGCTACCCCGGCCACGCGTCGACGGCCCCGGCGGGACTCTTGAGTCAATCCCTCATTGCGAGACATCAGCATGCAGCCACCCGCACAGGCCACCACCATGACCAACAGCGGCCAGGTGGGCATGGTCTGCTCGACAGCTTCAGGGGGCAACGTAGCAGCCGGATCACGCTGGGCCAGGGAAAGACCATCACGGGTCGATAGTCGGGCCGCAGCTGCCGCATCGGGGGCGCTCAGGGGTTGGCCATCAATGCTACTGCTCACTGGCTCAAGCACCATCTCCTGGCCAGGGTTAGAGAGTCCGGCCAGTGCGATCGCAATCATCAGCACAAATGTTAACCACAGACCGCCCACCAACAGCCAGGGTCGTACCCAAATTAAGTCTGACCAAAATTTACTGGGAGTCGGTGCAGTCTTACCGTGCTTCGTCTGCTTATTTTTATCAGCCTTATCGACGGCGGACGGACGAGGGGGCTGGGGAGATGCTGGCTGGGTCTGTACTGGCCGGGTCTGTACTGGCTGGGTCTGGGCCGTCTTCAACTTTGCAGAGCCCGTCTTTTTTTTGGTTCGAGCAGGTCTACCACGTCTTGGAGCGCTTTGTCTCGAAGCGCCTTGTCTTGAAGCGCTTTTAAAGAGGTCTCTAATTCTTTTGGACAGTTGCTTGGACAAAATTGGATGCTCAGACATAGCACGACATGTTCCTTTAAAAGCACCCTCACCCACGATTTTGGACCCAGAATATCGGCATTGTAAGGCTTCTTTATCACAATGACTAGCGTTACTGCGCAATTCTTCAGATATGCGACCCAGCAGCCAGGATCTGACGGATCTAGCCGCTAACGCCCCTAACGTTGTAACTCTAATTCAGACAAATACAGACCTGGATCTTGGGCCACCCACCCCTCCCGAGAGTTTGTTCGGATTTCGAAATATACAAAAGACTCTAAAGCTCCGGTCGAATGACCACCAACAGAGCCCAGAGTACCCCCCTCAGGGACAATATCACCCACCTTAAGGGTGACATTATCAAGATTGCCATAGCGCGTTTGTAAGCCATTGCGGTGGTTGACCACCACCAGCACCGCCCCATTATGCTCCCCCACAAACGCCACCGTGCCATTGGCTGCCGATGTCACTCCGGTCCCAGCGGCCGCCGCCAGCGCAATCCCACTGTTAAAGACAAGCTCATCCTTCTGAGGATGGGGCTGCCAACCATAGCTCAAAACCACTGTCGCTGGCGCAGGTAGCGGATAGTTCAGTGTGGTCGGGGCGGTGGCGGCGACCATGCGATTGGGACCCGGTATAAAGACTCGGCGAGGCAGCGCATTGGGACATCCATTCACCTCAAATAAAAGATCGGCCCGTGTCCCATGCTGCTCAGCCAGAGACTGCCACGTTTGCCCAGTCCCCACCTGGGCCACCGTGCCATTAAACGGAGGCACAGCCACCACTTGCCCCGATGGCAATACGCCCTGGGCCGATAGCGTAGGATTCATCGCCACCAGGGTAGACGGGAGCAAACCATATTGAGACGCCACCGTGCTCAGGGACTCTCCGGAGCCAGTGCGGTGACTGACCACCTGGGCCAGGGCCGCTTCAGGACAGGGTGACGCGTGAGCCGCCATGGTCAGCCCTAAGGGCAGCAGCCCCAGCAGCCCCAACAAAGGCTTAAACAAAGGTTTATGAAATCTTTGGAATATATACATGCTAGGAGCACCCCAGAATTCTAGACAATGAATAAAGCAGCATTCCGCAGACACAGACAATGATAGGAAAATTGACCTGGGTATAGCACCAGCATTAAGTACCATAGATAGGGCTATATCCTTGATATGGCCTTAAGCCAGTACATTTTCGAGCTAATTTTCGCTAAGGTAAAGCCATCAAAGTCCTCATCTCTAATCAGTGAGGAAGCAGTAATGGGAATGTCTCCAAAACAACTCGGTTTATATATAGGTCTCCTAATCGTCGGTAGCGGTACCGGCTGGATGAGCCGTAGCTACTTTTTCAATCCCGTTGCCAACGACCAGGATAGCGACTTACCCATTGCCACTTCGATTTTACGCACAACGGCTGAGCCCGGCGAAGCGCCTACCCCCCAGCCTCGCAACCATCCTCCGGTCCTAGAGAATCCCAACTTTATTGCTGCCGCCGCTGAGCAGGTGGGACCTGCCGTTGTCCGCATCGATGCCTCTCGTTCAGTTAGAGGCATCTCCGATACATTCGAGCATCCCTTCTTCAAGCGTTTTTTCACCGACGAACTTCCGATAGAGCCGGAACTACCAGAGCGCCTGGAACAGGGCACTGGCTCTGGATTTATTCTTAGCAGAGATGGTCAAGTTATGACCAATGCCCATGTAGTAGAGGGGGCTAAAACTGTCACCGTCACGTTAAATGATGGTCGTACATTTCAAGGCGATGTTATTGGTACTGATCCGGTCACTGATGTGGCAGTGGTTAAAATCGATGGCAGCGATCTGCCCACCGCCCCCCTAGGATCCACAGAAAATTTAGCGGCAGGGCAGTGGGCCATTGCCATTGGTAATCCTCTGGGGTTAGACAATACGGTTACTGCAGGCATTATTAGCGCGATCGGCCGCACCAGCTCCCAAGTAGGTATTTCTGACAAACGCGTACAATTTATTCAAACCGACGCTGCCATTAATCCAGGTAACTCTGGTGGCCCCCTCCTTAATGATCAAGGGGAAGTCATTGGCATGAATACCGCTATCCGAGCGGGCGCTCAGGGACTAGGCTTTGCCATTCCGATTGAAACCGCTACACGGATTGGCAACCAGCTGTTTGAGGATGGTGAAGTCCAGCACCCTTATTTAGGGATTCAGATGGTCAATCTCAATCCAGAAATGCGCAAACGGATCAACAATGATGAGGACTTTGGCTTGACCATCAAAGCCGACTCTGGCGTCATGGTGATCCGCGTTATGGAAGGTACTCCCGCTGATGAGGCTGGTATTCAGCGCGGTGATGTGATTAGAAAGGTCAATGGCGTAGACGTTGCTACAGCAACGGATGTACAGTCTCAAGTCGAGGCCAGTAATATTGGCAAAGCTCTCAAGGTGGAGATTGATCGTAGGGGCGATATCCAAACCTTGGAACTCAAGCCCACAAAAATGCCTGACACCCTACAGTAAAAGAACGCTGTAGCTCACAATCACGAACAGGCCACAAAACAAAACAGACATTAGTGGGACCACCACTCTAGGCGGCCACTCTGGGTGGCCACTCTGGGCAGCCTATGTCAGCTATCCAGGTCGGGGAAATCGCTATCTAACTCGCTGTCTAAAGCTGATAAACCAGAAAGGCTAGACTCTAGCTCCATACGCTGTTCCATCTGTCGCAGGAAATAGCCCGTCATCATCGCTGACGCTAGCAGACCAGCCAAGTTTTCCCGGTCGGTGGTTACCTGTACGTTGAAGCCTTCAGAGGGGAGCACCCCAATTAACCCCTGGACGTTCTGAGAAATAATCTGCTTGATCTCACCACTCACCGACTGGGCAACACGGGTCAATACTTCAGGTGGTTGATGCTGTAGGTACTTCAGAAGCTGATTTACCTGCGCATCATCAGAACCCATGCTGATAAATTGAGCGCTATCGGGGTTAAACATAAATGGTTATGTATTGCTTTTAATTACCTTAGCGTGATAAAGCCGATTTCAGCCAGCACTTACAGGAAGTTCAGTGTGATCAACATAGCTTTAAGCGTACTTAATATTTCCTACGGATAAATGCTGGCCAGATCCGCTAATTAACGCCTGAAACCGGTTTCAAGCTTCTGAAATAACGACAGGATCAGCGTCTATCTCAAGACTAGGGGAGGCTTCTGGCATAATCGCAGAGGTTGATTCCAGCGCTGTATTGTCCGCTGTTTCTACGATCGATAATTGGCTAGATTCAGGGGCATCCTCGACAGCCTCCGGTAAATTAATTTGTGGAAGTTTATCAATTTCAAAACGCTGATAAAACTTCTCTGTTACTTGCAACCAGAATGATCGACCATCTGCCTGCCGCCGCCGCCGCACAAAGCCTTGATCCACTAGGTCGTGCACATGGCCATAGGCCCCAGAGCCCCGTAAATCGACTAAATCGGTTTGGCTCAGGGGGCCACGCATGGCTATGGCCGCCAATGTTCGCAAAGCACCTAACCCAATATCCAATGGAATCAGTTCGTCCAAAAGTGGCTTGAACGGCTGACGTAGCTGCAGACTATAGCCGTTCTCGGTTTCGGCAATTTCCAAGGCGCCTTCACGATGGGCATAGGCTCCCATCAATTGAATTAGCCCTTCCTCAGCAGCATCCTTATCACAGCTGGCATATTCAGCAATCTGTCCAATAGTCAGGGGTTTGGCTTTGAGATACAGGATTGCTTCAATTGTGTGAGACAAAGACGCCATAGGTACAACGCTTGCAAACGTGGGTCAAGTTTAACGTAAACGGTTCTAAACTCAACTCTGCAGATTTTGCAGCTGCGGCGTTTCAATTAGTTTCGATCCGCGTTAGCAACACAGGACAGGGGGCATTGATCCGGACATAGTCGGATAGGGAGCTGCCCAGCAACCGATCAATATCGGGCAGACCTTTAGCGATGGAAGGCCGACGGTCAGGGGAGCCCAAAATTAGCAAGTTCACATTTAGCTGCTCGGCCAGGGAGCAAATACGCTGACCAGGTTTACCTTCTGGTGCGACACAGCGATAGTCAATGCGATAGCGCTTAGCTTCAGCAATGGCGGGGGCTAGGACTGGATCACTCTCTGGGTTGGCATTAATTGCTTCATCAATAGAGCTGCGCAAGTTTGACAGGGTGTGAACAAAGATCAGCTCACTGTCTTTGATATCGCGGGTCAGGTCGATAGCTGTCTTCAGGGACTCTTTGGCCATGTCTGACTTATCTAGAGCCACCAAAACTCGTTTGACAGGACGAATACCATAGAGGTCATCCTTGACCAGTAGCATCGGTTTTGACGAGAGCTGAAACACATACTGGCTGACGGAGTTCTTCAAAATAGCCTTCAGCCCTCCCAAACCACGGGAGCCCATAATGATCAAATCTGCATCGATTTCATCGGCTACCCGGCAGACTACATCTTTAGGCTCACCTTCCCGTAGCATAGGGGTGACCTTGGAGGCCTCAATCCCTAGACGACTGACTGTATCTGCAAGCTGCTGCTCGCTACCAGACTGCTGATCACCCATGTTGCCAGCCGAACTCTTGGGTGAAACTACCTTGAGCACCGTTACTTGCGATCGCTGAATCATGGGGATGTCCAGCAGGGCCTTAAACATAGTTTCGGTATTGCCAGGACCAGAACTGGCGAGCAAAATCTTTTCGATCATTGACTAAACCCTATTGGATAAACTCACAAGGATGTATAAATATCTATGATAAGCAGGCCGTTTTCAGATATCTAAGCAGGGTTCACAATTCGTAGTTTGGCACTTAAGTTATCTATGACTAACCGTTGGTTTGATTATGGGTTCCGGGTACAGCCTCACCACACAGACTACAGCGGTGTTGTTTGGCACGGTACCTACATCCAATGGATGGAGACGGCTCGTGTCGAGTGCCTGAGAGCCGTGGAGTTTCCCTTTGAAGAGTTTGTTGCTGCAGGGTATGACTTGCCGGTCATAGATTTACAACTACGCTATCATCAACCGCTCACCCTAGGTGCCAAAGGATTAGTGAGAACCCGGCTAGAAATCAGCCGAGGCGTTAGGTTAACGTGGTTTTATAAAATTTATGACACGACGGCAGCCAGCCCCCAGCTTTGTATCACAGGCCAGGCGGTCTTAGCCCCCATTGATTTGGCTAAACGGAAAATTGCTCGCCGTCTACCGGCTGAACTGCAATCTATGTTTGACTCGTTGGAAAAATACTTCGCGGCGAATGTTGTAGCGAATGATTAAGGGTGGGCGCCAAGCTCAAAGGTATTCGCTGACGCTTGCTCATTCGTTAATGGCTAAATCTTCTAAGGCTCTGCCAGCGACCCGACACGTTCGCCAATCAGTAAGCATGACAGCCCCCTTAGACATATAGAAATCAATGGCAGGCTGATTCCAATCCAAGACACTCCATTCAAAACGACCACAGCCTTTGGCCAGCGCAAGCTGGGCCAGATACTGAAAAATGGCGGTACCGGTTCCACGTCGTCGATAGCCAGGTAAGACAAACAGGTCTTCGAGATAGATACCTGGTTTCATTAGAAAGGTGGAAAAGTTGAAAAAATAGAGGGCAAATCCGGCGGGCGCTCCATCAATGCGGGCAACGATGGCATGGGCTTTTGGGCTATCACCAAACAGATATTTGGCTAGATCTTCTGGCGCTCCAGTAACTTCATTGGCCAGGTTTTCATACTCGGCCAGGGCCATGACCAGCTCAAAAAGCAGGGGAACATCATCAAGGGTGGCGGGGGTAATGTTTATGGGGGCTGCCATTGGGCGATCAAGAAAGTAAATATGATGTCATTTTGGAGCCGAGGCTAACCGGCTGGTGACACGACCGAGAATACGGTGGGTGGAGATGATACCAAAGTGACGGCTATCGCGGACACCTGGCTCCTCTGTATTATCACTGATTAGGTAGATCCCCCCGTCATAGAAGATTTCGCTGACGCGTTTGATGAGTAGTCGCTCTGAAGATGTGGCTGCGGTCGTGGGGGGGCGTGCGATCGCAATATCGCCCACCTGCACCTGCACCCCCATCTCGGCCAGGACCGTATCCCCCGGCATCAGTGTTGGCACCATTGAGTTCTCCCGCACCAAAAACCGCCGCCGTTGTCCCAACAACCATTGGCCATATTCCTGCCACCTGGCCTGGGGGAGCGCCTTGGCCGTCGACATCATCCGCTGATTGACCATTGCTGATTGACCATTGCTGATATCAAAACAAATACAAAAATCCCGCCAAGTAAACACCTCGCGGGATCTTTCAAAGCCATTGACTATACAACCACTAGCTAGCGGTATACCAAGCCACATCGCGGCCTTTAGTAGCCCAGAAGATACCATGGATCTTCTCCACAGCGGCCATCAGTTCTTCAGCATGCTGCTGACTAACTTCTACTTTACAAGCAGAACAAAGCTTAGCCGCCTTCCAGAAAGTATCGTGCAAATCAGGATAGGACTCTAGATGTACAGGCTTAAAGTAGTCAGTCCAAAGAATCAACAAATCATCCTTAGTCTTTTGAGCCTGCTCTTCTTTGATCGCAATGTAGCGAGACAGGGTGTTAGCGTAGGCTACTTTACCCGCTGCATCCCCTGGCTCCTCAAGCGCCAAGATTTTCTTAGTCATCGACAGCACAGCCTCAGCCGTGATCCGAGCAGCAGATGGATCATAAACACCACAGGGACCATCACAGTGGGCATGGACCTCAGTAGGGGGGAACCAAGCGTTTAGTAATGCAATTGCGTTGTTGAGCATAGTCACCAATCGGTAAATAGTTGATGGGTTTCTGCTAGAGGCTTCGCCGGAAAAATCGTTCAGCGAAATCGTCCAGCGAAATCGTCCAGCGCAGTTAACAGTATACTGCCGTTTTCCCATCCCTCCCGAGGGGATACGAAAGGTCGTATTTTTTTAACATTGCAATATTATTGAGGCAATTGAGGCATTTGAATTTGATACCTTGGTCCCCTTGGATACAGTACTCAACCAGGGCAGCTGTCTTACTGCTCGCCGTAACGGGCTGTAACGCAGCCACTGAGCTAGTCGACCCCAATGCCCATCTGCCCCCCTGTGTCGAGCAAAATTGTAACTGTGGTGATTTTGTCAGTCAGGACCTGGCTCAATGGGTTCTCGATAATGACAAAAATGACCCCCATAGCCTTGATGGCGATGGCAATGGCCGTGCCTGTGAGCGGCTGCCCCAAACCACCCCAGAATTAGACTGGGAAACCTATTTTTCCAATAGCCCTCACCTGGCCCTGGGCAACCCTAGCCATGCGGGCCAAGAAAACATTGACAACTATTTAATTGATCGAGAACAGTATGCCCTCGCCTACAGCCAAAGTCGCGGTGTTCTGCGCTGGGCCAGCTGGGTTTTGAGTAAAGACTGGGTAGGCAGCACCGACCGGCAAAACAATTTTCGTCCCGATGGCATTCTGCCCAAGGGCACCTACCAGGTCACCCCCAGGGACTACACTGGCAGCGGTTACGACCGTGGCCACATGGTCCCTTCCGCCGATCGCACCGCCAGCGAACCAGACAACTCCGCTACATTTTTGATGACCAATATTTTTCCCCAGACCGCTGAAAACAATCGTGGCCCTTGGCGAGAGCTAGAAAGCTACTGTCGTGATCTGGTCCATCAGCAAGGAAAAACGCTGTACATCATCGGAGGTATCTATGGTCAAAAACAACCCATTGCCCAGGAGAGAGTGATCCCTCCTAGTCGGATCTGGAAGGTGGTAGTGGTGTTTGACCGTGCCCCTACCGCAGACGATATCCATTACAACACTGAAATCATTGCAGTGGATATCCCCAACAGCAATCGGCTAGATGACCAGTGGCAAACCTACCAAACCTCCATCGACCGGATTGAACTCGCCACCGGCTATGATCTGTTATCAGAGGTACCCGCTACCTTACAAGCTGAGCTAGAAACAAGACTCAGTAACCACTAGACCTTCTCATCCACCACGGCCCGGACCATCGCCGTGGCTTCTTGAATCAGCTGCTCGGTTTCTGCTTCGACCATAATGCGCAGCAGTGGTTCGGTTCCAGAACGCCGTACCACCACACGGCCCTGCGTATTGACCAGCTGCATTGCTTGCTGAGTAGCTGTGTCAATGGCGGCTTGGTCAAGGGTTTTGTAGCGCACATTGGTGAGCTTTTGGGGCACTGAACCATAGACATGGGCTAACTCGGCTAAAGGTTTGTCACTGGCCACTAACGCCGCCAGCACCTGCAGTGCTGCAGCCAAGCCATCGCCAGTGGTGGCATGGTCACCTAAGACAATATGTCCTGATTGCTCACCACCCAGGTTTAGGCCCTTTTCTCGCATGGCTTTCACCACATAGCGGTCGCCCACGTTGGTACGGAATAAACGGATGCCACGGTCTTTTAAGTAGCGCTCCAGCCCTAAATTGGACATTACCGTGGCCGCCACACCACAGCCACGGAGCTGGTTGCGATCCTGTAAAAATGTGGCAATGAGCGCCATGATCTTATCGCCGTCGATGATGTGCCCGTTGGCATCGGCAATAATTACCCGGTCGGCATCACCGTCTAGGGCCAAACCAATATCAGCACCGTGGTCTAGCACCGCTTGACACATGGCAGCGGGGGACGTGGCTCCACACTCGGCATTAATATTAACGCCGTTGGGGGTGACGTTGAGGGGAATAGCTTCGGCACCCAATTCCCACAGCACCGTGGGTGCGGACTTATAGGCAGCACCGTTGGCGCAGTCCACCACCACTTTGAGACCATTGAGGCTAAGCTTTTTGGGAAAGGCGCTTTTAACCGCTTCGATATAGCGCCCTAAGCTGTCGTCTAAGCGTTGAGCCCGACCTAAGGTGTCGGCAGTTGCATAGTCTGGAGATAGGTCGGCCTGCATCTGCGCTTCAATCTCTAGTTCGGTGAGATCGGATAGCTTGAAGCCATCGGGACCAAATAGTTTAATGCCATTGTCTTGGTACAGGTTGTGCGATGCCGAAATCATCACCCCCAAGTCCGCTCGCATGGAACGTACCAGCCATGCCACCGCTGGGGTGGGCACTGGGCCAGTTAGCAACACATCCATGCCCATGGCGGTAAAGCCTGCCACCATAGCGGGCTCTAACATATAGCCAGAAAGACGAGTATCTTTGGCAATCACAACCCGATGTCGGTGTGAACCATGGCGCAATTGCTTGGCCGCTGCCATGGCAACTTTCATCGCGATATCCGCAGTCATCGGATGCTGATTGGCCTGGCCACGGATACCATCGGTGCCAAAATACTGTCGAGTTGGGAGAGAATTCATACGTTCTAAATAGGGACAACGTTTATAGGACTGATTGCATAAAGATTAGACAACAGAAAATTCCCCAAGCTGGGTGTTTTAACCATTAGGGGCTGAAGCATTCAGTCTCTTCTGTTAACAAACGGGGATAAAAAGGGATTGCCAACCCCTTACCCAACCTCCGTTCACTACTCTAAAATTGAGGCAATTGAGACGCGGCAAGAGAGCTGTCTATCATCATGCACACACGGTCTAGCTGGGTCAATTCAAACACAATCTGAATAGAGGGGGGTGCCCTTAAAATATAGATACTCTTTGTGCGGGCTCGGGCGGTGTTAATGGCTTGCATCAAATCTACCAGGCCAGCATTATCTAAACTCTCCACCCTTGACATATCAATTATCAATTCTGGTTCTGTAACAGCAGCCATTGTGGAAGTCAACTGCTCTTTTAAGACAGCTCCACTCTCAGCATCCATCATTCCAGATGGAACGATAATGGTTATCACCGAGGAATAGCGCCTAGATACCGATGAGTCAGGTCGTAAGGGTAGTTCTGCCAGCTCTGGTGCTTTAAGCACCTTTTCTAAGGGGGCTGACTCTTGGGTAGAGCGGTGGATGGCTTTTGTCGGATGTCCCATAAGTTTCGTTACCTTGCCTTACGCAAAAAGGAGCTTCAAGATATCGAAGGATTCTTCAGAGCCTTTGAGGAAGACTATAATACTGCCTACTTTTAGAAGCGCTTTAAACTAAAGAGAAGACCATTTCAGATTTTTGTTCCTCTCCGTATCATGAGTGTACTGATTTACACTGACTCAAAGCCGGTTCTGCCGTCTTCTGGTGCCAGGACCAGGCATGGCTGATGATGCTGTACAAATCAGGATAGCTGGGCTGCCAGTTGAGCATACGCTGTGCTTTTTGACTACAGCCGACCAAGGTGGGGGGATCACCGGGTCTGCGATCGCACCATTGGGCCGGAATCGGGCGTCCGGTTACCTGACGCGCCACGTCGATCACCTCTTTTACCGAAAAACCACTGCCGTTGCTCAGGTTAAAGGTGTCACCTTGAGCATTATTCAACAAATGCTCTAAACCCAATAGATGCGCCTTAGCCAGATCCATCACATGGATATAGTCTCGAATGCAGGTACCATCAGAGGTAGGATAATCAGTCCCAAAAATCGAGATAGCCTCTCGCAGCCCCATGGCCGTCTGTAATACTAACGGGATCAGATGTGTTTCTGGAAAATGATCCTCGCCTAAACAAGCATCAGGGTGGGCTCCGGCTGCATTAAAATACCGAAAAATAACTGATCTTAATCCGTAGGCAGCCGAAAAGTCAGATAAAATCCGCTCCACCATGTGTTTGCTAGCACCGTAGGGATTAATCGGATTCTGGGGATGATTTTCAGAAATGGGGACAGCCTTGGGGACACCGTAGGTAGCACAGGTGGATGAAAATACTATGTTTTTCACACCGGCCTCCACCATGGCCTCCAACAGCGTTAGCGTCCCAACCACATTGTTGCGATAATATTTAGCCGGCCTGTCAACGGATTCACCCACATAGGCATAGGCAGCGAAGTGAACAACGGCTGTAATGGAATACAGCTTAAAAATGTTGTCCAGTAAGTTTCGGTTACTAATATCTCCTGGAATCACTCTGGCATTTAAGACGGACTCAACTAGGTCTTGATGGCCATATACCAGATTGTCGAGGATAATGATGTCATACCCCGCTTGCTCTAACAAGAGAGCTGTATGGGAGCCGATGTAGCCAGCCCCCCCTGTCACTAATATGGAAGACTTGTTCTGAAAAGCCATGGTTTTTCTCTCCACACAATCGAAGGGATTTTTGCCCAACGCTCAGTTGCTTAGAATCAGCGGAAACTTGTTGCCTCACCCGTTACTATGGCCAACCCATCAATGACGTTGTCCTCCAGGTCGACCATGGACTCTTTCCACAACGAACTAACAGCCCCACGGGTTTTCGCCCCCAATGAACTGGAGATCAGTCGAAAGATGTCATCACCTTCACCCTGTAAGCTGGGGGTATCAAAAGCCCCTTTGGTGGTTAAAGCAAACTCACGACTCTCACCCATCCAAATACCGTTGACATCTTCAGAGCTGTTGGTAAGGCCTATATCAGAACCATCTAAGTGAAGTGTCCAACTCCCTGGCGTGGCCGCCCCCAAAGCCGGCGGGTTGAGAATGAGGACATCCGCGTCTGTACCTAAAATATCGTCAACTTGGATAGCTCCCGTAGTACTGATAACAATTTGACCATCGGGCAGTACATCTAGGGCATCAATATTTTCATCGCTGGTGTCAAGCCCCACATCTGCACCTTTTAGGTACAGTTCAAACCTGCCAGCCGTATTACGTCCCGTAGATGTGGGGATAAAGCGGACAATATCAGCACTGGTCACCGCACCCACATCCAATAACGTAGCAGCCGTGGTCAAGCTAAACACGACGCTGCCATCAGGCAGTAGATCAAATGCATCGATATCTGAATTGCGTAAGCCGATGTCAGAACCATCTAAATAGATCGACCAGTCTGCAGTTTGGCGATTAAAGGTGAGGATATCATCATCCTTAAATGAGAGATCTCCTATGCTACCGCTGCCATTAAAACTGACATGAATGAGATCGGAAGAGGGGGGCTGGAATTTCTGAAATAGATAAACAGCCCCGCTGTTATCCCCGCCGTCATCATCTCCGATGGCCCCGATCAGCAAATTGTTTTGATCTAGCGCCACCGTATTGCCAAAGAGATCGCTGTCCTCCGGAGTCGGATTTAAGAAGGTCTGGAGATGTTGGCCTGTAGTCGCATCAAAGAGATAGGCAGCTCCGCTGTTTTCACCCCCGCTGTCATTTAGATTGGCTCCGATGAGGACGTTATCGCCTGAAAGGGCTACAGAGAGTCCAAAGGCCTCTCCACCCATGGCCGAGGGATTCTGAAACGTTTGTAATATCTCTCCGGTCACCGTATCAAAGAGATAGACTGATCCCCGTTGGGTTGTATCGTCTCCATCAAAGGGGGCACTAATCAGCGCCCTATCACCCTCTATAGCGACTGCCCGACCAAAAAGATCGCCGCTAGCGGGGGTCGGGTTCACAAAGGTGCGTAATAAGTTCCCTGTGACCGCGTCAAACAGGTGGGTAGCACCGCTGTTGGTGGCACCCTCATTATCCAGAAAGGCTCCGACTAATACTTTATTGTTATCGAGGGCAACGACATCTCCAAAAAGATCGCCGCCCTCCGGAGTAGGATTTAAGAATGTTTGCAGCAAATCTCCCGTCGCCCCATCAAACAAATAGGCTACACCGCTATTAGGGGCTCCTCGATCGGACAATGGGGTACCAACCAGAACAGTTTCCCCGTCCATGGCTAGGGAGTGACCAAATGCGTCATCCCCGGTGGGAACAGGATTCAGAAATGTCTGGGTCAGTGCCCCTGTTGTCGTATTGAACAAATAGGCGGCACCGCCATTAGAGCCATTTTCATTGGCCAAGGGCGCACTAATGAGGGCGCTATCTTCGTCCAGGGCAACGGCAAAGCCAAATTGATCCGCCAGGGGGTTGGCTGTCGGCGGAGTCGGATTGATAAACGTCTGGAGTAGGCTTCCAGTGGCTCCATCAAACAGATAGGCCACATCATCCACAGCTGTGAGCGTATCATCATCAATGGCATCATTATCAAAAAATGAGCTGATGAGTACGTTGTTCCCTGAGAGGGCAACGGACCTAGCAAAAATATCCTCGCTGTCAGGAACAGGATTCAGTAATCTCTGGAGAAGGTTGAAAAAGATAATCGGGCTATCTTGTGTTGAGTTATCCATTGTTTTAGCTCCAAGGAATAGTTCAAAATGGTTGGTAGATAATTACCCTTGGTAAAAATAGTGATTACACGCACTGCCTGAGATCTTTTGTCTTCTGACCCTAAGGTCTTCCGTTGTCCTCTGGATCAAACGCACTCATCGCCCCCTGTGCGCCCAGGCTAAGTTTTGCACTCAGCCTGGGCGCAGACTTAACCAGCTACACCCATTCCACATGCAGCAGGGGTGCCGCAGCTGAAAGTCCATCAAACGACTCCGCCGTTCTTTCCCCGGTACCGGTGATGATGGTTGCGATCGCATTCCCACTGGACCAACCGGGTCGATCCACAATCTCTTGAATAATCGCAGTCATATCAGCCGTCCGCTGATCGATACCGGCAGCTCCCTTAGTTGTCCAATCCACCGGATTCCAGGCCACAGACGCGGTTGTTGTGGCCCGAGAAGAGATATCAAAATCAGTCCCACTAAAGATGAGGGGATCATCATCCGCTTGCCCTCGAATCGTCAGATTCGCAGCCCCCGTATTGACTTCATCCACCTGGAACTGAATATAGGCATTGGTGATGGTAGAGCCCTGGGGAATATTCACCCCGACATGGCGCATGCCAACAACTTGGTCACTACCCCGGTCAAACACAAATTCCAAATCGGAACTGCTTAGACTAACACTCCCGTCCGTTGCTTCTTCAGCATCATCGTTACCCGCTGCAACCCGAGTTTCAAAGATCGTTGGCGTCAGTCCAACGGAAATATCAACACTGTCTTGGTCGTCTTCAGCCGCCACGTTGTTATTCACTGTGGAGTCGGGATCGGGGAGATCGGACGCAGTGACCTCGGCGGTATACGTAAACATGCCAGTGGTGGGCGTGTCAGCCACCAGAGTGAGGGTGGCATTACTGCTATTGGCCAGAGTACCCACGTCCCAAACACCAGTGGTTGAGTTATAGCTGCCCTGACTAGCGGTATCCGACAGAAAAGTTAAGCCCGCTGGCAGCGCATCGGTGACGGCCACATTGGTGGTGGGGTCGGGACCATCGTTGGTCAGCGTCAGGGTAAAGGTGACGTCATCACCCACCCCAGGCGCGGCGTTATCCACCGCTGTGGTTAACGATAGGTCGGCCCCTGGTAAAGCGACGGTCACATCGACACTGTCTTGATCATCTTCGGCGGCATTGCCATTGCCCGGTGTAGAATCGGGGTCAGATTCATCTGAGGCGGTGACCTCTGCCGTATTGGTAAACGTGCCTGCGGTGGGCGTGTCAGCCACCAAATCCAGGGTGACAGTGCTGCCACTGGCCAGAGCACCCACATCCCAAACACCGGTAGTTGAGTTATAGCTGCCCTGGCTGGCGGTATCCGACAGGAAGGTTAGGCCCACTGGCAGCGCATCGGTGACGGCCACATTGGTGGTGGGGTCGGGACCATCGTTGGTCAGCGTCAGGGTAAAGGTAACGTCGTCGCCCACGCCGACGGTGGCGTTATTCACCGCTGTGGTCAGGGATAAATCAGCTCCCGTTGGCGGGGTGGTTGCATATTCTATGTGTAACAGCGGGGCGGCGTTAGGGTTGCCCTTGAACGACTCTGCTGTACGTTCTCCTGTGCCAGTGATAATGGTTGCGATCGCATTCCCACTGGACCAACCAGGCCGATTCACAATTTCTTGAATAATCGCGGTCATATCAGCTGTCCGTTGATCCACACCAGCCGCGCCAGTGGTAGTCCAAGGTACAGGATTCCAGGCTACAGAGGCCGTTGTTGTAGCCCTAGAGGAGATATTGTTGGTGGTCTCAGCAAATGACTGGGCATTATCCACATCCTCACCCACAATCGTCAGATTCGTAGCCCCCGTGGTCGCTTCATCGACCGTGAACTGAATATAGGCACTGGTGATAGTCGCCCCTTGGGGAATATTCACCCCACCCACACGCATACCAACCGTTTGATTCCCGTCATCAAATACCAACTCTAAGTCCGAACTCCCGGTATCCACAGAACCGGACAGCTCTTCCGCATCATCATCATCAGCGGAAACCCGACCTTCAAAGACATTGATACCGCCTACCGGTGCAACAGTAATCGCAATACTATCCTGGTCATCCTCAGCAGCATTGCCATTGCCTGGTGTAGAATCCGGGTCAGCTTCATCCGAGGCCGTGACCTCCGCTGTATTGGTAAACGTGCCAATAGTCGGGGTATCAGCCACCAGCGTTAACGTGGCATTGCCGCCATTGGCCAGCGTCCCCACATCCCACACACCAGTCGTAGAGTTATAGGTTCCCTGACTAGCCGTATCCGACAAGAACGTTAGGCCAGCTGGTAAAGCATCGGTAACGCTCACGTTGGTGGTCGGATCTGGACCATCGTTGGTCACCGTTACCGTAAAGGTAACATCGTCATCCACAACAGGTGTGGCGTTATCCACCGTAGTGGTCAGTGATAAGTCAGCTCCCGTTGGTGGCGGTGGGGTATCAAATAAAAACTCATGGACCTGTCCATCATTTTGAATATTTCCCGCATCACTATCCTCGCCCCGGTCAACAATGTAGAAACTCCGCCCGCCTCCACCTTGGCTACTGGGCGCAATCACTATCCCCGCCGGTCGGTCAATCGTCGGTGAGGTCGATATGTCATACGTATTCACCAGCGTGCCGGTCGTAGTGTACTCCCCCACCACCGGATCCCCGCCCGTGATAAACAAATTCCCCGTCACCGAGTCATACACAATCCCCTCGGGATCCGTAAACCCATCGCCCGCCGTATCAAACTGATTGACCAAGGTGCCCGATAGGGTAAATTGATAGACCTCGCCATTGATCCCACCTGCAATAAACAGGAACGGCCCTCCCGGTAAATCGGCGAACGCCACACCTTCTGAATCGGTGCTGCCAGACCCCCCGGAACTCGAATTAAACTGGTTAACCACCCCACCCGGCACATCACCGGCACTGCCATTTCCATCCGTTTCGGTAATGACATCACCGCTCAGGTCATTGGAAAAGAAAAAGTGGCCGTTCGCCGGATTGTAGCTAATCCCAGTCGGTTCGACGCCACCCGTCGGAAAGTCTAATGTGTTGCCGGTATCAACCACCGTACCCGACGTCGTAAATTCCCAGACGTTAACCCCCTGGAAGATTGCAATCTCATTGACTTCACCATCATCCAACACCAAGTTGCCTGACGCGCTATCAAAGGTCACCCCCGATGGATCTGGACTCGGCGGACTCCACTGCGACGTATCCGTCCGCTGCACAAACGATGAAACAAACGCATCCGCTTCTAATAAAGGTGGCTCTGCAGCTACCGGCGCGACGACCCGTATACTCTGCACAAACGGTAGACTTGCCGAAACTTGAGGCCGGACGGGCTGTTCAAACGATAGCTCAGTTACGCCTCGCTCACTATCGGCCACATAGAGACTCAGCTCATTCGGATCGTCCGTATTGTCGCCGCTAAAGCCAAATACCAAACTTTCAGGTTTGCCAAACTTAAACGGTGACAAATCTCGAACTGCGACCACCTCGCCCTTCGGCGTCAATTCAAACAGTTCCTGTTTCGGAATACTTAATACATGCAGATTACCCGTTGTCGCATCAAAGGCGATCCCCCGTAGATTATTGCCCACCTCCGACGGTAGCGCCACCTGGGAGATATTCGACTGCTCAAAGTCCCCCCTGGCATCGGGCTTAAGCACAATTATCGCTTTCGCCGCTCCATCCAAGACATACAGCGTCCCATCTGGAGCCGTTGTAAACCCTCGGGCATTCTTAATCCCAAAGGCTCTGATATCCACTTCTGTCTGGGTGGAGGTATCCAGCCTGCTGTTGGCATCCGATTGCACCAAAATCAGCGTGTTGCCATTGCGAGAAAGCCCTAGAAATCGATTAAATCGGGCATCAAAGGTCGTATTCAACGACTCAATTCCCGTCGGCAATGTCACAGAACGACTCAGATCTCGATCTTCATAAGCGGTAACCGCATCTAGAACTGTCGTCGTGGCATTACCAGAACTCTCTCGTAAATACAGAAACTGATCCACCCTGGGGTCATAGACAAGACCACTGGGTCTAGCTCGGCTCTTATCCTCAAACTGACGCTGCGTGTCATCCAGCTTCCGTATCTCTCTGACAAATCTCTTTTCCATAATATTTTTGCTAATTAGCCTCGTTTAATAGCAGTCTTGAAATGTTCTTATCTCGCTAAGAGCTAGACCCACGCGACAGATAACCAATCTGCTAGTTTACTCATCTAAAAAATGTATTGAAGGTTCATTTTTCGTGATTATTCACCAGAGTATAAGCAGGTAACCGTCAACTTTTATTCTCCAAAAAAGAGAGGTTAGATTGATAACCTAAAGCAGATCTAGCGCAAAAGCGTTGATAATTCCCCCTGAAAAACCGTTGGTTGAGCCATCCCAAAAGATGTCAAATGTACAACTTGTATTCGCTCCCGTTGAACCAAGAGCACACCTAAAGATGTCGGCACCATCACCACTCGCACCGGACACCGAGAATGCCCCCTTCGTTGATAGGTAAATGTCACCATTGGGATCAATCCAAGTCCCGTTAACATCTTCATTACCGTTATTATTTAGGCCCACATCCGAACCATCAAAGTAAAGAGCCCAGGTTCCACTTGTGTTTGCCCCTAAAGAGGTATCTGTAAACACGAGTAAATCTTCATCCTTACCAGAAAGACCACTGACGCTAAAAGATCCACTGGTGCCAATAACTAGATCACCGCCAGCCGTTAACCCAATCGAATCAATGTCCTCACCGTTAGTGTCTAGCCCAACATCAGACCCATCGAAAAATAGCTCATAACTTCCGGCCGTGTTGTTCCCAGTTGCCGTCGGGATAAACCGCACAATATCAGAATCATCAATCGCCCCTATATTGGGGAGGGTGGCCGGTGTCGTCAAGCTCAGTAAAAGGCTGCCGTCTGAGTTGAGATGAAAGGCATCAACCTCCACACCACTGGCTCCTAATCCTACATCCGAACCATCAAAGAACATAGACCAGGAGCCAGGACCGTCATCGAAGATTAGAATATCCTCGTCTTCAAAGGCAATACCAGCAACATTCCCTCCGGAAGTCGAACTCACATACAGAAGATTACCGCTCGGAGCAGGAGCAGCGATAGAAAACTCATGGACCTGTCCATCATTTTGAATATTTCCCGCATCACTATCCTCCCCCCGGTCAACAATGTAGAAACTCCGCCCGCCTCCACCTTGGCTACTCGGCGCAATCACTATCCCCGCCGGTCGGTCAATCGTCGGTGAGGTCGATATGTCATACGTATTCACCAGCGTGCCGGTCGTAGTGTACTCCCCCACCACCGGATCCCCGCCCGTGATAAACAAATTCCCCGTCACCGAGTCATACACAATCCCCTCGGGATCCGTAAACCCATCGCCCGCCGTATCAAACTGATTGACCAAGGTGCCCGATAGGGTAAATTGATAGACCTCGCCATTGATCCCACCTGCAATAAACAGGAACGGCCCTCCCGGTAAATCGGCGAACGCCACACCTTCTGAATCGGTGCTGCCAGACCCCCCGGAACTCGAATTAAACTGGTTAACCACCCCACCCGGCACATCACCGGCACTGCCATTTCCATCCGTTTCGGTAATGACATCACCGCTCAGGTCATTGGAAAAGAAAAAGTGGCCGTTCGCCGGATTGTAGCTAATCCCAGTCGGTTCGACGCCACCCGTCGGAAAGTCTAATGTGTTGCCGGTATCAACCACCGTACCCGACGTCGTAAATTCCCAGACGTTAACCCCCTGGAAGATTGCAATCTCATTGACTTCACCATCATCCAACACCAAGTTGCCTGACGCGCTATCAAAGGTCACCCCCGATGGATCTGGACTCGGCGGACTCCACTGCGACGTATCCGTCCGCTGCACAAACGATGAAACAAACGCATCCGCTTCTAATAAAGGTGGCTCTGCAGCTACCGGCGCGACGACCCGTATACTCTGCACAAACGGTAGACTTGCCGAAACTTGAGGCCGGACGGGCTGTTCAAACGATAGCTCGGTCACGCCCCTCTCACTATCGGCTACATAGAGACTCAGCTCATTCGGATCGTCCGTATTGTCACCACTAAAGCCAAATACCAAACTTTCAGGTTTGCCAAACTTAAACGGTGACAAATCTCGAACTGCGACCACATCGCCCTTCGGCGTCAATTCAAACAGATCCTGTTTCGGAATACTTAATACATGCAGATTACCCGTTGTCGCATCAAAGGCGATCCCCCGTAGATTATTGCCCACCTCCGACGGTAGCGCCACCTGGGAGATATTCGACTGCTCAAAGTTCCCCCTGGCATCGGGCTTAAGCACAATAATCGCTTTCGCTGCTCCATCCAAGACATACAGCGTCCCATCTGGGGCTGTCGTAAACCCTCGGGCATTCTTAATCCCAAAGGCTCTGATATCCACTTCTGTCTGGGTGGAGGTATCCAGCCTGCTGTTGGCATCCGATTGCACCAAAATCAGCGTGTTGCCATTGCGAGAAAGCCCTAGAAATCGATTAAATCGGGCATCAAAGGTCGTATTCAACGACTCAATTCCCGTCGGCAATGTCACAGAACGACTCAGATCTCGATCTTCATAAGCGGTAACCGCATCTAGAACTGTCGTGGTGGCATTACCAGAACTCTCGCGTAAATACAGAAACTGATCCACCCTGGGGTCATAGACAAGACCACTGGGTCTAGCTCGGCTCTTGTCCTCAAACTGACGCTGCGTGTCATCCAGCTTCCGTATCTCTCTGACAAATCTCTTTTCCATAATGTCTTTGCTAATTAGCCTCGTTTAATAGCCGTCCTTAAATGTTCTTATCTCGCTAAGAATCACCTGCGTCAAAAATTGAATAACGAGGGCTTACTGGCAACAGTAAACTAAGAACTGACGTCGGCTTTACGTCGGCTAAAGCGATAATTAATAAAAGCTAATGCTTCTTCTGCTCTAAAACTAATTTGAGGTGAATCCCCAACAATGAGAATCCAGCGATCTTTGATCAACCGAAGTCGCCAGTGAGGAAGGGGTTCCTTCGGTGTAATTTGCCAGTTTCCCGCTACATCAACCGTACACAAAAATCCCCAACCTTTGGCCTGATGAATTAAGGTTTTAAGCATTGTTTTCTCCAAATTAATGTTTGGCTAAAATTCGCTTTAATTCACGCGCCCCATAGGACTTATTGAGCGCCTCGTAAAGACACTTGCTTACCAAGCTGGAACTGTGAAAAGTGAGTAACGAGTGTATTGGCAATTTTGCCCTGCCCTATCGACAAACTAAAGGACGATGACTAAAAAGCAAAGGTTCTTTAGCATGCTGAGCCAGTTTTTTCTCCCATTCCAGCGCTGTCCGAACAATAAAGCCTAAGTTGTTATGCCGAGGGGTCCATCCCAAAACACGCCGAATTTTATCTGAATTCGCAATCACACAGGCTGGATCCCCTACTCGCGGAGCAACTTCTTGAACAGGAAACTCTACTCCCGCCACCTCTCGCGTTTTATTGACCACTTCTCGAACACTAAATCCTCGACCGTAACCACAATTAAGAATTTCACTGCTACCCCCCTGATGGAGATAGTGCAACGCATCGACATGGGCTATGGCTAAATCTTCGACATGGATATAATCCCTAATACCTGTACCGTCAGGAGTCGGAAAATCAGTACCAAAGACCTGAAGACTTGGCCGTTGGCCCAAAGCAGTTTGACAAGTCACCTTAATCAGATGTGTCGCATTGGGGGTACATTGACCAACCCGAAGGGCTGAATCAGCCCCTGCAACATTGAAGTATCGCAAGATTACATATCGGAGATCAGAAGCTGCCGCATAATCCCGAATCATTGTCTCACTCATTAATTTAGAACAACCATAGGGATTGATAGGTTGAGTAGGCGTTGTTTCTAAAACAGGGTTTTGCGCCGGGCTTCCATAAACAGCAGCTGTGCTAGAAAACACAAACTGGTTGACATCAAATGCCTGACAACATCGAAGTAAATTTAAGGTATTCCGAGTGTTATTGCCATAATAATCTAAAGGAGAACGGACTGATTCTGGCACAACTGTGCTGGCAGCAAAATGAATCACTGCATCAAACTGATGTTGAGCAAACGTATTCCACAAATATTCAACATTAGCCAGATCTGCGACCACCAGATCACCGTACAAGACAGCAGACGCCTCGCCTGTAGAACAGTTGTCATAAACGACAACTTCGTAGCCTGCCTCGCCTAACTGACAAACGACGTGGGAACCAATGTAGCCTGCCCCACCAGTAACCAATACTTTCATGGACTAACGCCCCTGTCTGTGCAAAACAACACCAATAGTTTTGAAGGCCGTCAACACATCCAGCCATAATGAGTAGTTCTTTATGTAGTAAATGTCGTAGGCTAGCTTGTGGTAAGCATCTTCTGTAGAGGCACCATAGGGATAGTTAACCTGCGCCCAGCCAGTAATCCCAGGTTTCACAATATAGCGAACATCATAATAGGGAATATCTTGCCTCAAGGACTGATCAAACTGAGGGCGCTCTGGACGCGGCCCAATTAGAGTCATTTCCCCCTTGATCACATTCCATAGCTGAGGTAATTCGTCAATCCTTGTCTTTCGCAAAAACTGACCGACCCAAGTAATGCGAGGATCTTGAGTCTGCGCCCATTGTGCACCTTGACTCTCAGCATCTTGACGCATTGAGCGAACTTTATGAATTTTGAATGGCTTTCCTCTCAGTCCCGTACGTTCCTGGCTATAGATGATTGGTCCTGCACTTTCTAATTTAACAGCCAGGGCTGCCAACCCTAATATTGGAGACGTTACCAACAGTAATCCACTGGCAACACACAAATCTAGCAAGCGCTTAAGCAAAGTATTAATCGGATTATTGACTAACCCTGATCTAAAGCTGTAAGCAAACCAGTCTGCCCTCAGAAAGGAGGGAGGAATTTTTTTACAGAGTTGTTCATGAAAATCAATGAGGGTATAGACCGATAATCCTTCCAATCGAAGCTTCATCAGCTGAGTTGCTGTATCATCAGACAGCTGCTCGATGGAATCATCGACTAGAATACCTGCACAAGATTTCCGGCTCAGGGCATCAAGGTTATCAATATTATCGAACAGTGAGCCAGAGGCCTTAGTAGCAGAAGGCGAAGAGTGAGTTTTTTTATCATCTGTCAGAAAGATGAGTTCTGCTTTAGGCTTATAGGTCCGATTCTCACGCTCTAACATGACAGCTGTGTCACCACTACCTACCACCAGCCATCGACTTATCTCTTTTTGAACCTTAGTTACCTTTTTTGAAAGAGGCTTCAAGGGGAAAACGGGCTGAGTTTTTTTAACAGCAGACACGTCTGTTAGGCTAACGTTTTGTACCATCGGTATGTGTACTCTCAAACAAACTACAAAGGAACAGAAAAGCCTATAAGCAAGTTTTTTGAAATTTACGAACTGGCTTCATGAAAAAAATACTGACAAATAACTTTCTAGCATGCGTCCGAATATCAGAGCTTCAACACTGATTTCTTAACCTAACCATCAGTAATAAACAGTGATATCTGCCCATCATTTAGCTGATCGCTTAACTCTCAGAGAAATATTCTCTGAGATCACTAAACTAGGTTTAAGAGCGATCCATGATCAACCAAAACATACGTAAACCCCAATCTTCATCGAGGAGTTCTAAGCGCGCGCCTGCAGACGTACATTAGAAACTTAAACACATGCGTAGAGTTTCTAACATGCAAGCCCAAAAGCATTCTCACTCTCTAAAGTGATGATTTTAGCCAAACAAGAGAACAGCTTCAGCCAAGATCACCAATCCAAAAATCTCACGCTAGTCTTTACTGCACCAACCCACTGCAGGAACACCTAGATAAATTATTTGTGTCCTCAAAGGCAACCGCTAAGTTCAGACTTCAACCTAAAGCCAATCAACATTAACCTTAAGTTAACCTCCCCTTAAATATATCTAACATGATGACATTAAACAAAACAAGTTGATACTGACGAGATTAAAAGATTATTCAAGAAACCATCTAAATAACTTGAGCACAACCATGTAGCACCTTGTGTATTCATGATTCCATCCCAGTTTATATGGGGCATCTGCAGAAGAGATTGTCTGCCACTAGGAGATAGAGCACTAACAAATTTCGATACTAATTATCGTGATAGCAAAGCCTATTTAACTGCCCAAAGGGACAGAGATTTTCACCTTACTTTTCAGCTATTAGCTGATTCAGAGCTACTGTAAGCTCAGGAATTCAACTTAAAGCTTATCAATATTAACCTTCAGTTAATCTCAATTTAATCAGCCGTATCATGACAGTTTTTAATAAAGCAAGTTAACCCTCGAAAAAATCAAAGATTATTTAAAAACCTGTCTAAATAACTTGAACAAATAGACTATTTCATAAGTCCTCAGAACAGTAATCTCTGAATAGTAAGCTTTATCTGATGTTCATAAAATAAGACATCGGTTTCTATCAGACTCCTTATCCTGACTT
The DNA here is from genome assembly GCF_015207065.1 of Leptolyngbya cf. ectocarpi LEGE 11479. Classification (GTDB taxonomy): domain Bacteria; phylum Cyanobacteriota; class Cyanobacteriia; order Phormidesmidales; family Phormidesmidaceae; genus Leptothoe; species Leptothoe ectocarpi. Next base: position 26,767 of record NZ_JADEXP010000037.1, read on the forward strand.
AGCGCGAGTATTCCCCGTTTGCAGACCCGTGCTCAACAGGAAATACTTCATTTCAACTTTATACTTAGGCCGGTAGATATAAAATTATGAATAAGATGATCCCACGTGCAGCCTCACTAGAGTCCATTTTTGTGGTATTCAGCTAATTTAAGGTTAAGATAAAGTTAAGGTAAAGTTAATCTAGGTATTAGAGTTGTTCTGAACTGAAGCTCTTAGTATTAGAAAGGAGTTTCAGTTCAGAACATCTAATTACTGAATCTACGAGGTTAGCTAACAGGTTTCCTAAGCTTTTAGGAGATAGTAAAGGGAGTACTGAAAATCTAGCTACCAATAGCTTTTAGAAGCTATCTTCTAAGATTATTGAAGTATCTTCGAGGTGCGGAAAATGATATTTACTACTATATTTTCGCCAGTTATCGTAAGGGTCGTCAGCTGCTATAGGCGTAGGCCGACTCTACAGAACTTTTCTAGTTAAATAGGCGCTTTAGGCGATATTGGCTCAAATACAACCTCTTCAGAGATCCTGTCTCTTCAAGAGAACAGGGTTTACGACTGAGAAAGTGCTCTACATGATGTAGCATATTGACCTAGCTTAGATGCTATCGATCTCAGTGGGTGAG
>NZ_JADEXP010000592.1 GCF_015207065.1 Leptolyngbya cf. ectocarpi LEGE 11479
GCATAGTAGCGATCGCTTTCCCAAAGGGCTCGGGTTGATTTCTGATATGGCAAGTTAACGCGGCTTCCCTTAAGACAATATGACGCATCCTAGTATGGATTTCCTTAATCGGGCATTGATTGTCAAAACCTCATCATGTTTTCTGGGAAAATGTACTGGCGATATTCTATAAAATCTGAGCATAAACCATAGGAGATGAGCCGTTGCTGATTTAAGGGATACATCGATCTATTAGAAATGCCACGTGTCAGCATTTTGCAGATAGAACCATGCCGAGGGTCAGCAACGCCAGAGATAATATGAAAACGATTGGTCTGTTGGGGGGAATGAGCTGGGAAAGCACGGTAACGTATTACCAGGCTATTAACCAGGGGATAAAAAGTAAGCTAGGCGGCTTGCATTCTGCCCAGATTGCCCTGTATAGCGTTGATTTTGACCCCATCGAAAAGCTGCAGCATCAGGGCGACTGGGATGAGATGGCAAAAGTTCTCTCAGCCGCCGCTTTAGGGGTGCAGGCAGCTGGGGCTGACTTTCTGTTGATCGGCACCAACACCATGCATAAGGTGGCTCCTCAAATAGAAGCGGCTATTGATATCCCGCTGCTGCATATTGCCGATGCGATCGCAGATGCCCTGATCCAGCAAAACATCCAAAAAGTCGGTCTACTCGGCACCGCCTTCACCATGGAGCAAGACTTTTACAGCGGTCGGCTGCAGGAAAAGCACGGTCTAGAGGTGCTCATTCCCAACGTAGACGATCGGAAAATTGTTCACCAGGTGATCTATCAAGAGCTGTGCTTAGGCAAAATCACAGCTAACGCCAAAACAGAATACCTGCGAATTATCCGTACTCTTGCCGACCAGGGAGCCGAAGCCATTATCCTGGGCTGTACCGAAATCGGCATGCTGATAACCCAGGCCGATACGGATATACAACTGTTTGACAGCACGGTCATCCACGCAGAAAAAGCCGTAGACTATGCTCTGGGTGAACTTTATCCAGGCTCTTAGCAGGAGCCATAAGCACCAACAGACCACAGACAGCACCAAACACCCTCAGCATCGATTTTTCTCAATAAATACTGGGCAACATAGGACAGATCCTGTGTTGAATACATTCTTTAGCGGATAAACAGTATAGATTGAGCGCCCATGACCACTAAAAATCTTCATCTAGAGGCTCTCGATCATACGGAGCTGCAGGCATTAGAAACATGCCACAGCTATACCATCCGAACAATTGATCATATTCAGCCCCACGGGATTCTCCTGGTTGTAGAGTCTGCTAGCTTCGAAATCATACAAATTAGTACGAATACCCTAGCAGGCTTGGGACGCTCACCCAAAAACCTGCTAGGCCAGGCTTTGAGCAACGTTTTTTCAAACGAGCAGGTTGCCGACCTCAAAAATCATCTGACGCAGCTGGGTCCATCCACCCTTACCGCCTGTGCTACCGGAGAAGACTTTGACGCGTATTCCTATCCCCAAGCCGATCTGATCGTCATCGAACTCATACCAAACTCTCCCCGGCCGTCTGACTCCAAAGCTTTAAGAGAGCTACAGCAGCAGATGAGTCAGATAACCACGGTTTTTGACACACCTAAGACTATCTTTGAGCTTGCTCAAATCTTAGCCAAAGAAATCAGGGCATTTATCGACTTTGATCGGGTCATGATTTATCAGTTTTCACCCGACAATAGCGGCGTTGTCATTGCTGAGGAAAAACAGAATCACCTAGAAAGCTATCTGGGGTTACACTATCCAGCCACAGATATCCCGGCTGAAGCTAGAGCTATTTTTACCGAGATTTCCCTTCGGTATATTCCAGATATCAACTATTCCCCAGCACCCATTATCCCAGCCCATAATCCGCCGAGTCAGCGCCCGTTAGACATCAGTTCTACCTGGCTCAGAGGGGTTTCTCC
>NZ_JADEXP010000038.1 GCF_015207065.1 Leptolyngbya cf. ectocarpi LEGE 11479
GAACAGATCGATCCCACCCGCCCCTACCGCTGTTTTGTCCCCGGTTTACCGGCAGGGCAGGACTATATCGATATTTTTGTCTATGACGGCCCCATTTCTGGCGACATGGGCTTTAGCGATATTTTGCAATCGTCTCAGTCCTTTGCTGATCGCATCGGCCAGGCGATTCGTGGCGACCGCGAAGAAGCTCAGTTGATTTCAGTGGCCACCGATGGTGAAACCTTTGGTCACCATCGCGACGGGGCAGAGCGCGCGCTGGCCTATGCGCTGCAGCATGAATTTATCGACCGGGGCTGGCAGGTGATCAGCTACGCCCGCTACCTGAGTTTATTTCCCCCCACCTGGGAGCTAGAGCTTAAACCGGTGACCGCTTGGAGCTGCGCCCATGGAGTGGAGCGGTGGCAAAGTGACTGTGGCTGCGGTGGCGGTGGCGAATGGCACCAGCAGTGGCGGGCACCGCTACGGCAGGCCCTTGACTGGCTGCGGGATGAGCTGATCGAAATTTATGAAGTAACCGGAGAAGAGCTGTTTAAAGATCCCTGGGCGGCTCGGGATGCTTATATCGATGTGATTTGCGATCGCACCCCCCTCACCATCGAACAGTTCCTGACCAAACATCAGCACCACGAACTCACCCAAATTGAGCGCACAGATGCCCTGTCTCTCTTAGAAATGCAGCGCCACGCCATGCTGATGTACACCAGCTGCGGATGGTTTTTTGAAGAAATCTCCCGACCCGAAGGTACTCAGATTTTGCGCTATGCCGCCCGGGCCATTGAGCTGGCCGAGGAGGTTTGTGGAGAATCTCTCGAAGATGACTTCATGGCCAAGCTAGCCCTAGCCCCCAGCAATATTTCCCACTTCAAAGATGGCGCCGGGGTATACCAGGCTCAGGTCCAACCCGCCCGCATCAGCATCCAACAGGTGGTCGCCCACTACGCCATGTCATCGCTGTTTCATACCTATCATCGGGAACAGCGGCTGTACTGCCACACCCTGGTACACCAGGATTATCAAAAGCAGACCATGGGGCCTCTCACCCTTGCCCTAGGACAGGTTAAAGTCGTCTCAGAAATCACCCAAACCCAGGCCAGCTATGCGTTTGCTGTGTGCCATTTTGGGGGACAAGAATTCCTCTGTGGGATTCGTCCCTTTAAAAATCGGCTGGCCTATAACCGTGCGAAGGAAACTGTCCTGCGTACCTTTGCCCAGGGCATTATGGTGCAGACGATTGCGGCTATTCAAACTCAGTTTGGGGAGCACACCTTTAATCTGCAGCAGCTGTTTGGGGAAGAACGGCAGCACATTATGCAGCTGCTCAGCCAGAACACCCTGCATCAGCTCCATCAGCTGTACACCCAGATCTATCGGGAAAACTACGGTGTCCTGATGGCGTTTCATCGGGAAAATATGGAGGTACCTCGAGAACTCCAGGTGGCTGCCGAAATCACCCTCAGTCACCGTACCATTGATGTGCTGCGTCGGTTGGAACAAGATCTGAGCGACATTGACGAAAATATTGTGGCCATTAGCACTGGCTATTTGGGCGAACTAGAGGGGATTGCCATTGAGGCCAATCATTTGCACTGTCACCTCACCCTGCCCACGGCTGCACCCTTATTGGAAGGACTGATTTTACAGTCCCTCCGTCAGCTGCTGCGGATTGAGACCGATATTCCCACATCTGACTGTGCCCTGGCCGTTAACCCCATTGCCATTCAGGGAATTCAACGACTGATTACCCTGGGAGTCAACTTGGGATTAGATCTCAATCTGGAGCGATCGCAAGAAGTGTATTACCACTATATCCAGCACTGCCCCTCCATCTCTAGTCTGGGTCAAGCCTTAGGCATAGCTGAATAGAGAAGCAGTACAACGAAGAAAAAAGCGCCGAAAAGCGCTTTAGCCTACGCGTCGGTTGGGCGTGTAGGCTTTTTATTCTGTAGGCTTATCGCTGATACAGAATACGAGCATCAAACCCTGAGCGGCGTGCTTCACGTACACGCTCTGCCGCACTGGAGCGGCTGCTATATCTACCAATGTTGATAAATTCTCCCTGGCGGGCAGAATCAACCACCGCATTGCCAAACACACGCTGCACCCGTCCTAGATAACGAGGGGGCTCAGTCACCGCAGCAACATAGGGCAGATCATTAGCAAATTCCTCACCGATGCCCACCCCTAAACCATCTAGGGTCTCTTGGTCAGCTATCCCTGTAACAGGTAAATCGTACAGCTGCTGAAACTCTCGAACCGCATCATGGGTCAGGGTGCCGTAGTCGCCATCAATGGGGCCTGGATTAATACCATTGCTCACCAATGCCCGCTGCAATGCTTCTACATCACGGCCAAAATCTCCAAACCCAAGGGAGCGTCTGACCACCGACCCCGTAGGACTACTAACGTTGGGCGTCGGTGGCAGCACAGAGGGAGGCGGGAGGCGGGTTTGAGCTTGGCTAGACAGCCCCCAAAAGGCCAACATACCGCTGACAAAAGCAGCCGTCAGTAATTTAGGCATCGCAAATTTTCCTGGTAGAACGCTGACAGGCTCTAGCTACGCATATGCCGCATCAGCTAAATGGCGTACACATATTAGCGAATAATCCTAGAAAATCAATACATCACTCATAATCCTTGTATCTAATCCTTTAAGACCCGAGCATCGTAGCCATAAGAACGGGCTCGATCGGCCTGGTCATCGGCTAGGGAATGCTTGTCATAGCGCCCGACACTAATGTAGTTGCCAAGCCTACCGTCATTATCAAGAATGGCATTGGGAAAATCTCGCCTTACCCGACTTAGTTCAGACTCACCGGCAATAATCGCGGCTACAAAGGAATTTTCTTCATCAAAGCTACCTGTCGGTTCAAATCCTAGGTGTATCAAGGTATCTCGATCAGCAATACCGCTCACATTGCCTCGGTTGTCCTCTAAACCGGCAGTTCGTTGGTAGGATCTCACGGCCTGCTGAGTTTCGCTACCGTAATACCCGGTTGTCGGTAGGCCAAAGCCAAAACTATTGAGAACGCGTTGGAGTATCGTTACATCTCGCGACTCATCGCCAAACTGCAGTTGCTCAGCATTAATGTCTCCGTGTACCGGATGCACCATGCGCGCTAGCACGCTCACAGGATCAACATCTAGGGCACGAAGCGTTGCAGTATCTGCTAGCCCTGTTACATCCAGGCGACGAATGCGCTGAAACTGGCGCACGGCTTGACGAGTGTTATCGCCATAGACACCGTCATACTCGTAGGGATATAACCCTCGTCTATTCAAAGCTCGCTGCAGTTCCACAACGGCTGGTCCACTATCGCCGTATCGTAGGCTGACATTTCTGACACCTTGTTGAGCGAGTAAAACGGGCGCTTGCAAACTAACAATAGGATTGGCCACAGCAGGTAGACAGGCCAGCAGCCAGGCTCCTGCTAGTAAACCCAGCCCCTGGCCGTTGATAGCTCTACTGCCTACAGAGATTTTAGAAATACTCATACTGTGCTGTCCTAATGCCACACCGTTTAATCAATACAACACCCTGGTCCAGTGAAATTACGGCCAGATTTTCGTTCTATATGTATTTATTAAATCATTTCTGTAAGGAATATACTGCTGTGTCAACAGTCATCAATATAATTACGCAAATAGTCTCATGGGTATGAAGCTAGAGTAAGGGACTGTTTGCTCCGCTGCTCGATCTTGGTCAGCCCGTATAAACACTCACTACCCGGATAAACCAGATCCCAAGTCTAGACCTGCCATTTTTCATATCGCTTTTAGCTACAATAAGCGGAAACAAAAGCATGAAAATTTGTAACATTATCCGGTTTGAGATATCTTGATTGATTTGGGCACTAGCCCTTGAAGCTCCAGTGTCCCCAGGCTGGACACCCCAATCAGTCTCTAGATTCGGCCGTCACGTACCTATGTTAAAACCTCGACTCCGCCGTGCCTCGAGACGGCTCCTGTTGTATCGAGAGCAGCGCTATCCCAATATTGAACGCATTGGGGTCACCCATTCCTATTGGGGTGATCTCTATCATATTTTGCTGACTATCTCTTGGCCCGCATTTATTGTTTTAGTTAGTGGCTGCTACCTACTGGTCAACGCTCTGTTTGCGATCGCCTATGGTTTGGATGCGGGTGCGATCGCAAACATGCGCAACGGTCACTTCCTAGATTTATTCTTTTTCAGTGTCCAGACCATGGCCTCCATTGGTTATGGTGCCATGTACCCCACCAGTACCTACACCCACTCACTAGTGGTCATCGAGTCAATATTTGGTCTGTTTTTCACAGCGATGACCACCGGTCTGGTATTTGCTCGTTTTTCCCTACCGACCGCCCGCATTCTCTATAGCCGCGTTGCCGTAGTAGCCCCTTTTAATGGAGTTCCCACCCTCATGTTTCGGACCGCCAATGAGCGCCGTAACTATATTTTAGAAGCACAGCTGTGGGTCACCCTAGTCCGCGATGAGATCACCGAAGAAGGCGAACATATTCGTCGATTCCACGATTTACCACTGGTGCGTTCCCACACCCCCGTCTTTAGCCTTTCCTGGACAGCAATGCACCGTCTCACCAGTGAGAGTCCGTTCTATGGTGAAACCCCAGAAACCCTACGAAAAGGCCGAGCCGAAATTATTGTGACGCTAACAGGCTTAGACGAAACCTTATCCCAGACTATTCATGCCCGCCATTCCTTCAGTGCCTACGATATTTTTTGGAACCATAAATTTGTAGATATTATTTCCACCAGCGAAACAGGCCGCCCCACCATCGACTACAATCACTTTCACTCCATTGAGCCCGTGGACCAAAGCAGTACACACCGCCATGGTCAAGAGCAGCTTAGTTGGACCTCCCACTGAGTCGCGCGCCTGAATCTATAAAAAAAGGCTAGCCTGCAGGCCAGCCTTTTACTCAATATTTACTCCCAGAACGGCGTTAGCGTTTTGTGTCTGACAGATAGTCCTAAACCAGCAAAGTAAAGAGTTTTACCATCAGCTTAGTCCGATTAATCGGCTTGCTGATGAAAAAAGAAGCCCCAGCCAACCTAGCCCGAATACGTCCAATTAGGCCAGACTTTTTAGCCAACAGAATGATGGGCACATCTTTATACTGGGGGTGACGGCGCAGGTGGGAGCATAGATCATAGCCATCTAAACCCTCCATTGCCGTTGTTAGCAGAATCAAGTCAGGCTGACACTTAGCCAGGTCGGCCACCGCCGTAGCCACATCATCCACTGATGTAATTGAGAAAACCGTATCGGCTAAGTATCCTCGCAGCTCTTGAATAAACTGATTATCGGAATCAATGCAAACAAGCTGGTAAGAAGGAGAAGCGGTATCTCTAAACGTGGAAGACCCATTGAATGGGTCAGGGCTCAGCGCCTTCAAAGACGTATCAAATGGACTAGATGAAGACTGCTGCAGCAATGTCTTCAAATCATTCCCTGGAACAATCAGCTCCTCAATCGTCCGATTACGGTGAGGCTCTGCCGCATCACTACTGGGTGTGGTGATATCACGCTTTGAGGTCAGCTCCTCGGATTGGCGATGACACTGCTCTACCAATGTTCGAATATCTAGCGTGCAAAAAACCGGATAATCAACAATATTGCTAAAGCTATTGACCTCGTAGCTGCCTCGAGTTACTCGCAGCAAAGACGTAATGGTGGTTACCGCCAAGGCATGAACTAATTGTCCTGCCTGATCAAACGTGATGTGCTCCTGTTCAACCAGCCAGCGAATTGCTCGATGATCGGCACTCAAGTCATCATCTTGGTGAGTATACTGCCGATGGTAAAGCTGTAGCTGTGCCAATACCAAATCGGACATGGTCTCGGGAAATAGCTGACGGCCCTCGAACCTGAGGGCATCAAAGCCATTCTGAGAACTGGTTGCGAATAAGAGTTTGCCCCGCTGTAACCACAGAGACCATCGAACATCATTGGCAACTACCAAGAGTTCGCCACTGACTTGACGCCCTACGAGCTGTGCCAGCAACGTCAGCGGATGTAATGTTTTTTGCGTAATAGTGCCTGCTAAAACCATGGGAGAAGTTCCGGTCAAAGAACGGTATTCGAAGTGGTAAAAATCAGATAGAGCAGCGATAGCTAAGGGAGTAAAAAAGACTTTCTCGACACGAATAAATCTATCGAAACTGATTTATCTCCTAAACCATCTAATCTAAGCAATTATGCATGGGCTAATTGCTTCGCCCTCTCTTGATATAAATAAAGATGAGAAGTAATTAACAACTAAGTAGATACACCTATAACGAAGTCAAGTCTAAGCTTACCTGGCAGTTCAAACTGTATTTTCCTAGCGATTCTTTCGAACTGGCGTGAAGAATACAGACTTAAACAATTTGGTTGCCGGGCTATATTGACCAATTTCAATCAGTTGCCAAAAAAGTGCAAGTATTTCCATAGAAACTGGTCGAAATTTCATATCTTTTGCCTTATCAGTTTATATAAACCCAATTTAAAAATTTCATGTTTTAACTAACACACCTTCCGGATATGTACGTAACTTACGATATCACGATGACATTTTTGGATCAGATATAGAAAACAACTTGATCGTAGGCCCATACGGTTTGATCGTAGGCCCATACGGTCATGGGCACATCGCCCTATCTAGCTCTAGTACGTAAATACGATGAGCTATAGGTAGATAGCTTATTTCTAACAGATAATCAACCCCTTAACTAGGTCCTTTTCTTCTGTATTTATCAGCATTTGTACTGATAAAACTACAGTCTTATCAGCGCTCTTATTGGCAAAGTTGTTAGTGCTTAGACCGCCATAACTAGGGTTTGCTGAAAAACTGGAAAAGAGTCCAAGTCACGGCGGCTAGTATGCAGTTAAGTCTCTTGCCCGTTGCATTAGGGCATTATGGGTACTGTGCTCAGGTTCATCGGCCCGGGGATGCCGCTGCACATAGGTCCCATCTGGTTGCATCTCCCAGGCCTGGCGATTGTCAGCTAGACAAATATCCAAGAGCTGTATTAGATCTCGGCGTAGATGAGGGGCTAAGATCGGTGTTATTGCCTCTACCCGGCGATCCAAATTACGGGGCATCCAGTCAGCACTACCGATATAAAATTGCTCGTTGCCACCGTTATGAAAATAGAAAACACGAGAATGTTCTAAAAAACGACCGATGATACTAATCACTCGAATGTTGTCACTGACTCCTTTGACTCCAGGGGTAAGACAGCACACCCCCCGCACAATGAGATCAATGCTCACACCTGCTTGGGAGGCCTGGTAGAGGGCTTGAATAATGCCAGGGTCCACCAGGGAGTTCATTTTTGCAATGATGCGTCCCTTAGCTCCATGGGCAGCCTCTTGATGGATTAAGGTAAGCATTCTTTCCCGCAGGGTGATGGGAGCAATCAGTAACTGACGATAGGCTTTTTGTCGTGAGTAGCCGGTCAGGAAGTTAAATAAATCCGTTAAGTCCGCCCCTAGCTCCTCACTACAGCTTAATAAGCCTAGATCGGTATAGAAACGTGCGGTTTTAGGATTGTAGTTGCCGGTGCCAATGTGTACATAGCGACGAATACCCTCGTGTTCCTTGCGCACTACAAGGGCGACTTTGGTGTGGGTCTTTAACCCCAGCAGACCATAGACTACATGTACTCCAGCTTTTTCAAGGGTGCGAGCCCAGTTAATGTTGTTTTCTTCGTCAAAGCGAGCCTTAAGTTCCACCAGGGCAACAACCTGCTTACCATTCTCGGCCGCTGAAATCAGTGCACTGATGATAGGCGAATCTCCTGATGTACGGTAGAGGGTCATTTTGATGGTCATCACATCAGGATCGGCCGCCGCTTGGGTAATAAACTGTTGAACCGTGGCTGCAAACGATGTGTAGGGATGATGCACCAACCGATCGCGACGTCGGATGATAGAAAAGACATCATCCCCTTCGCCATCGGCATCATCCCGATTAATGCGGTGCCACGGTGAGGGAATCACCGCCGACCAGTCCGGGTCTTTGAGTTCTGGCAAGGGTAAACTGGCAAGGGTCATGAGATCGCCTAGACCAATTAAACCGGTAACATCGTAGATATCGTCATTGGTTAGGTCCATCTCTGTCAGCAGGGTGGCACGTACTTCAGGAGAGGTATCTGCCTGTAGCTCCATGCGTACCAGAGAGCCCCCTAGACGTCGTTTTCGCAACTCTTGCTCGAGGGCTAACATCAAATCATCGGCGTCATCTTCTTCAACAAACAGGTCGGCATTGCGAGTAATACGAAAGGTGTAATACTCTTCGACCACCATGCCAGGAAAAAGAAAGGTAAGATTTTTGCCAATTACTTGCTCCAGAGGAACAGCCGCCCATAGAGTCCCTTTGGACTGAAGAGATTTAGGCAGTTGAATAAACCGAGGTAGCACCTTTGGGACTTTAATCCGCGCAAAGTGCGTTTCTTCTGAATCAGTTTCGCGCACGACCACGGCTAAATTGAGGCTGAGATTGGAAATGTAGGGAAATGGATGGCCGGGATCAACGGCTAAGGGGGTTAGAACTGGAAATATTTGTTCTTCAAAATAGGTTTGCAGATACGTTACCTGTTTGCTGCTGAGATCGTCGTAGTCAAGCAGATCAACGCCATGGGAGCGTAGCTGAGTTCTGATTTGCAAAAAGCAATCTTGTTGCTTAGCAAAGGTGGGACTCAGCTTATTGCTAATGGCCTGGAGATGTTCGACGGGGGTGCGGCCATCGGCGGTACGACGACTTATTTGTGCTTCAATTTGCTTTTTGATGCCCGCAACACGCACCATAAAAAACTCGTCCAGGTTGGTGCTAAATATGGCTAAAAACTTGAGCCGTTCTAGCATGGGTGTGCGTGGATCAAGGGCTTCATGCAGCACGCGCTCATTAAATGAAAGCCAGCTTAACTCCCGACTAATGTAAAACTGGGATGACGCTAAGTCGATCTCAGGCGATGCCAATGAACTAGCAGTGTCATTAGCGTCACGTTTAGTAACCGCTTTTTTGGTGTTTTTACTCGACATGTTTAGCAATCCCCCAATCTGAATCTACTTAAAAAACATCCTGTTCTCGACCTACCCACCACTCGCCCAGCTTCATTAAATCGGCATGGACATCGGCTACCTGCTGAGCATAGTCATCAGCCGATAGTTCATGGCGACGCTCTTGCAGTTTTTTCAGCCGCAGCTGGATCAATAACCAGGGTTTACTGATGCCATCAGTTGCTTCAATGTACTGGGCTAGTTCCTTACTGTTCATGGGGGGGTAGTTTTTGGAAAAATACTAAGGTCAAAATTTTGGTGAGAGATAGCGAGTTATAGCGCTGTTTTTACCTTACTTAAAAATCAAAATTCATGACGCCAGAGTTGACACCGTTCTGAATAAAATCTTTTGAAAAACCCATAAACCCACGGAGTAAAGCCTTACTAGCTTCTCTCCATGGGTTTATGGTGAGGTTAAGAGCCAATATTTTTCTAGGTTTTACCTACCTAAAAAGTTTTTGCTCCACCTGTGGAGTACTACTGCTTAAGGTGGTTAACCCACTCCCGTAGATTATCTGCAGCGACATCACGACCACCGAGGCCAAATGCGATCGCAATCGCCACCGCAATGGCTCCCAGCAATAGACCAAAGGCGAGGTTAACAATGCTCGTTGCTACACCCATCTGCTGCAGAGACATGGCCCCCACAAAGGCAATGATGGCAATCCGTGCGGCTTGGGCCAACGTGCTAGAAGATGACATTCCCATGCCGTTAATGAGCCGGAAGGCCAAATTAGCTGCATAGAGACCAATGGCAAAGACAACGACACCGCTCAGCACGCGGACCGAAACAGCCATGATGTTGGTGACAATCTGTGTTAGTACAGGAAAGTCAAGGATTTCAGTAGCTGTGACCGCGCCGAACAGGATAACCCCAACTAGGACAATCACACCAACAATCTCGGAAGGTGTCTTTTGAGGCGCTTCTACTGCCGGGATCGGCTCACCCTCAGCCAGGACAACTTCGGGTTCCGAATCCGCTGATAGTTCAGACAGACCTAAGACATTGGTAATGTTGTCAAATCCAATCCCTGACAGTAAACCAACAATCAAGTCAGAGATAAACTGACCGATAAAGTAGAAAATGGTCAGTACCACACCCGCTGCAAGTACCTGGGGGATAATAAAGAGCACCCGCTCCAACATATCCACAGCAGGGCCTGAGATCGCTTCAATATTTAGCTCATTGAGCGCTGCGATCGCAGCCGGAATCAGAATCATGGTGTAAACCAAGACTCCGGCCAGGCTAGAGACGGAAATACCTTGCTCAGGACGAGCTGCAAGGCCAAAACGAGCCCCAAAACTGTCGGCCCCTGTGGCCATCAGCAGATTAGTGACAATCCCCTTGACGATATTGGCCACTAGCCAGCCAATGCCAAAGACAATGGCGGCTGTCAGGACTTGAGGAATGGCCGATAGGAAATCATTGAGCAGCTCTTCGACTGGTCCCAACAAACCGGGCAGCTGTAGCGCACTCAGTACCAGCGGCAGGGACAGTAGAAAAATAAACCAGTAAACAACATTGCCAAGGGTGTCATTGACTTGGAAGGCATTCCCCTCAGCATCAACACCGGTTTGTTCAGATAGGCGCTCATCCAGGTTAAAACGACCTAGACCATTCACTACGGCAGCCTTTGCCACCTTGGCAATTACCCAGGTAACAAATAGGATGAAGCCCGCCCCAGCTAGTCGAGGGACATACTCAAAAACGGTCTGTAGCAGACCACTAATGGGTTCTGACACAGCATCCAGTTTGAGAGCATTGAGGATGGCGATGATGAAGAAGAGCATCACCACCCAAAACGCGACGTTACCCACCGTGTTTTCGATGGGCACATCGTCACCTAGACCTGCCTTGGCCGCTAGCTGATTGTCTAGATTCGTTTTCTTCAGTAAAAACTTAGAAAATGCCTTAGCGATTGTGGCTACTATTAAGCCCACAATCAGTAGCAAAAAAGCACCCAGCAGTCCGGGCAAAAAGCTACCTAATTGACTGCCAATGCTATCCGTAAATTGCGTAATTGAGTTTGCTGTAACAGCTAGGTTAAACGCTGGGTCTAATCCTAACGAGCCAAACCCAACCACCCCGTGGAATTGAGTCATTGTTCTATATTTGCCTACTGAACATCTACACGCGCCGAACGCGGCACTAAGCCTAAACACAAAGCATGCTTGCACTTAGGGTACCGTCTAATACCAATTTTTTTCCTCAGAAGTCTTACTAATAGCAGACTTTGTAATAAATCCCCTGTATTTCTAGGTACAACTGCGGAATCTGTACCAGTTTCCAGGCTTGTCAAGCCTCAATTAGCGGATTTTTAGCGGATTTTGATACGCCACTCCCTCAGGTGACTTCAAAGACGGTTACTCAAGATAGATCTAACCTCGGACATTGTCCAGGGCAAAGACTCACTCATCGGCAGCAGACACATCATCACCGCTGGAGGACTCTAGCTCGGTCGTAGTATCTGTCGGTGAGTCTATCACCGTTTCTACGATGACGGTTTCGGTCGCATCGGCTGCGTCTGTCTCTGACGTTTCAGCCGACGGCTGATCCTGGTCGCCGTCTGTTTCACTGTTCGTTTCACCATCCATTTCTGCGGCATCGTCAACAGCAGCCTCATCCTCAATCTCTAACTCGGGCACCACGGCAACAGCTGCGATCGCATCGTCCCCATCTAAACGCTGCAGCTGCACACCCGTTGCCATCCGCGACTGGATGGAAATGGCATCAACGGCCTGACGAATAATAATGCCGCGCTGGGTTACCAGCATCAGCTCATCGCGGGGATTGACCACCCGCAGGGCCACTAGCTCATCATTTTCCTTCCGGAATTTGATCCCGACTAGGCCCATCCCAGCCCGATTTTGTAAGCGGAAATTTTCCACCGGCACTCGCTTACCCAGACCACCCGCCGCAATCACCAGTACCCAAGGTCCGCAGTCCTCGTCTCCGGTCTCCCCATCGTCAACGTCGTCCGTGGCATCAGAGGGCTTGGCATCAGAGGCCGCCACCTTATCTGTGACCGCCGCTGGCAAAATATCCATACTAATCAGCCGATCGCCGTCCCGCAGGGACATGGACCTGACACCGCGAGTGGGGCGTCCCAACGGTCGTAGCTGGGTATTATCGGCCCTAAAGTGAATGGTCATGCCATGGTGGGAGCCGATCATGATACTGTCTTCGACTCGGGTGAGTCGCACCCAGCGCAGCTGATCCCCTTCTTCCAGGGAAATTGCAATCAAACCGTTGGTGCGGATGTTACCAAATGCCGACAGGGCCGTCTTTTTAATAAAGCCACCCTGGGTAAGCATGACTAAATACACATCTTCTGAGAACTCCGATACACCTAACACCGAAGTGACTTTCTCCTCGCGGGGAATCGGCAACATTTGTACGATGGGATTACCCCGCGCTACCCGAGACCCTTCTGGAATCTGATAGGCTCTCAGGGTGTAGGCTACTCCACGATCGGTAAAAAACAGCACATGGTCGTGGGTACAACAGGTTATGAAGTGTTCGATGGCATCGTCATCCTTCATCCGGGTACCGGACTTACCTCGGGTAGCCCGATTTTGAGCCTCAAAGGTGGAAACGGGCATCCGCTTAATGTAGCCCTGCTCGGTGACCAAAATGACCACTTGCTCATTGGCAATCAGGGAGATATCCGTCAGCTCATCTTCGGCTGCTTCGATTACGGTGCGGCGCTCGTTAGCGTGGGTCGTGCGGATTTGCTGCAGCTCTTCTTGGATGATGGCCAGGATACGCTCACGGCGAGCTAGAATATCGCGCAGATCGGTGATTTTCTCCTGAAGTGCCTCGTGCTCCAGCTGAATTTTATCGGCTTCTAAGGCGGTCAGACGACGCAGCTGCATCTGCAAAATGGCATCGGCCTGGGCAGACGACAGCTCGTAGGACTCTATTAATTCTTGCTTAGCCGTTGCTACATCAGCCGCATGGCGAATCAATGCAATTACTGCGTCAAGATTATCCAGGGCGATCAGATATCCCTGCAGGATATGGTCTCGTTCCTCGGCCTTGCGCAGCTCGTACTGAGTACGGCGGGTAATGGTCTCCACCCGGAAGTCTAAAAAGACTTCTAAAAATCTCTTTAGGGGCAACAGCTGGGGCTCACCGTCAACCAGCGCCAGCATATTCACACCAAAGTTGTTCTGTAGCGGTGTCTGTTTGTAGAGATTGTTGAGCACCACCTTAGGATAGGCGTCCCGCTTGAGTTCGATAACGACACGCATACCGTCACGATCGCTCTCGTCACGAATATCAGAGATGCCATCTAAACGACGGTCGTTGACCATCTCGGCAATCTTTTCAATCAGACCGGCCTTATTGGTTTGGTAGGGCAGCTCGGTGATAATAATGGCTTCCCGGTCAGGACGACCGGTATATTCGAGGGTTTCAATGGTGGCCACACCGCGCATGGTGACCGACCCCCGCCCGGTCAGGTAAGCATCAAGAATACCGTTGCTGCCAATGATCTGGGCTCCCGTCGGGAAATCTGGCCCATGGATGTGCTGTGCCATCAGCTCTTGGCTGGTAATCTCAGGATTTTGGATGAGGGCAACTACGCCATCCACCAGTTCACCCAAATTATGGGGGGGGATATTGGTGGCCATGCCCACCGCAATACCTGAAGAGCCGTTGAGCAACAGCTGCGGTATGCGCGCAGGCATGACCGTAGGCTCTTGCTGAGAACCGTCAAAGTTATCGGCAAAGTCGACGGTCTCGGATTCGATATCTTGTAGTAGGGCCGCACCGGTTAGGGCATGCAGCCTGGACTCGGTATATCGCATGGCCGCTGGCGGATCGTTGTCGATGGAGCCAAAGTTACCGTGGCCATCGATCAGCGGTGCTCGCATGGAAAAGTCCTGGGCCATGCGCACTAAGGCGTCATACACGGCGGTGTCACCGTGGGGGTGGTATTTACCTAAAACTTCACCCACAACACGGGCACATTTTCGGAAGGGTCGATCTGCAGTTAATCCCAGCTCATGCATGGCGTAGAGAATACGGCGATGCACCGGTTTGAGACCATCCCTGGCGTCGGGCAGGGCGCGCCCCACAATGACGCTCATGGCGTACTCTAGGTAGGACCGGGACATCTCGTTGCGCAGATTGGTAGATACAATCCGCTCTTGGGGATTACTCATACAAAAAGGAGACTCCAAAAACGCCGGAAAAACAATACTTGACTTGACGGGTTCTTAGTAAGCTTTTTAAGTGCCCCAAACAAGGGATGCCGGGGAAGCGTTTTTCTGGAAAATTTATACTGAGAACGTGTAAAATTCTAGCACATTAATGCCATTCTTGATAGACACTGTAACCCTCTTAAATAAAGGGGTTTGGGATAGATCCTGCGGAACGCTCAAGCCGTGGAAATCACCTGGAAGAATGCCCGAGAGAGGGAGAACAAACGCGGCGTCAATGTAACGTCTTTTAAAGACTCCGGAGAGAAAAATAATGTCCTCGCCCTCGTCCCTGTCTATTCCTCCTTTTCGGGTGATCTACTCCCAGCGTTTTTTAGACCACGATACGGGGATGGGCCATCCTGAAAATGCGGGCCGTTTGAGGGCGGTGGTGGCAGCACTCAAAGCT
Organism: Leptolyngbya cf. ectocarpi LEGE 11479; assembly: GCF_015207065.1. Classification (GTDB taxonomy): domain Bacteria; phylum Cyanobacteriota; class Cyanobacteriia; order Phormidesmidales; family Phormidesmidaceae; genus Leptothoe; species Leptothoe ectocarpi. The sequence continues at coordinate 14,659 of NZ_JADEXP010000038.1, forward strand.
CATCCCATAGCCGAACGTTTAGAGTGGGTGGAGCCTTGCGATCGCAACCCCCTACCGCAAATCAATGCCGTCCACGACCCGGCCTATGTCCTGGCGCTACAGCGAATTGCCCAACGGGGCGGTGGTCGATTGGATGGTGACACCCCGGTCTCAGCCGCCAGCTATGACATTGCTCTGTTAGCGGTCGCCGCCTGGTTAGATGGAGTCGATCACGTATTAGCAACTAACACCCCTGGATTTGTCCTGGCTCGTCCCCCCGGCCACCATGCCGAATACGACCAGGGCATGGGATTTTGTCTGCTGAGCAACGCCGCCATCGCCGCCCGCTATGCTCTAGAGCAGCCGGGCATTGACCGGGTAGCTGTGCTGGATTGGGATGTGCACCACGGTAATGGCACTCAGCAGCTAGTGAGTCAGCATCCCCAGGTTGCCTACTGTTCCTTGCATCAAATGCCCGCCTATCCGGGCACCGGACAGGCCAGTGAAACCGGCAGTCACGGCAACCTGTGTAATATTCCCATGGTCCCCGGCAGCGTCCTCCGAGACTATCAGACCCGTTTTGACCAGCAGGTTCTCCCGTTTCTTCAACAGTTTCAGCCGGATCTCTTGCTGGTCAGCGCTGGCTATGACGCCACCGCCGCCGACCCTCTGGCCAGCGTTAATCTCAGCCCCGCTGACTATGGTGTGTTCACAGCAGCCTGCAAAAAAATAGCCCCCCGAGTCCTGTTTGGACTCGAGGGGGGCTATGACTATCAAGCGCTTAGTCAGTCAGTGATCGCCACCATTGAGGCTGCCATCAACTAAGTCAGTGTGAGCGCCTGATGTAAAAACGCATAAAAAGCCCAACCTATGCAGTCACAGGTGAGGCAGTGGATGGCTCCAGATTCCCTACATCAATGCTGACATGATCCGGAGCGGCCCAGAGCACCAGTCGGGGTAGGTAAGCACTGCTCAAATGCTCGTGCTTTGGTAACACCCGTAAAGAGAATCCCTGCAGACCACTTTGACCATAGGCCACGTTGAGGTTATACAGGCTGCTGCCATCAGCATCTTGTCCCTTATAGGTCATCGCTGTGGCCTGACCACCCTGTAGTTCACCATCAACATCGATGCCCCCTTGGTAAAACTCCACTGAGACATCCGTTGCCTGCAAATGGCCTAGATAAACTCGAGCTGTTACCTGCAGAGGCTCATTCACCTGTAAATCCACATCGTGGGATAGACCGATTTGGGCGATGGAGATCTGTTGCCAGTTCTGATATAGCTTTGACTGCCACTGGGCTAGAGCCTTGGCTGGAGCATAGCTATCCGCCACCAGTTGACGCCCTCGATCTGACGCAGCAAAATACCCCAAAGTCGCATAATCCTGTAGCATCCGAGCCGTATTAAAGGCAGGGGTGTTTAAGCGAATAGCCGACTTCATCTTAGCCACCCATCCCCGAGGAATGCCGTTGGCATCGCGATCGTAAAAGAGAGGCACAACCGCTGTTTCTAACAGCTCATAGAGGTCATTGGCCTCTACCTCATCCTGGTAGTCTTGGTCTTCGTAGTCTTCACCAGAACCAATGGGCCAACCTGTTTGAACATAGTCGGCCTCATCCCACCAGCCATCCAGGACACTGAGGTTGGGTAGACCGTTCATCGCCGCTTTCATGCCACTGGTACCAGAGGCTTCACGGGGACGGCGAGGATTGTTGAGCCAAACATCACAGCCCGAGACCATCCAGCGCGCTACGTGAATGTCGTAGTTAGGGACAAACACAATAGAGCGGTCCAACCCTTCATCGCGAGTGAAGTGAATAATGTTGCGGATCAGCTCTTTGCCTGGAATATCCTTGGGGTGAGCTTTACCCGCAATCACAAACTGCACCCGTCGGCCTAGGGTATTTTCAACAATCTTACGCAGACGCTCCACATCTCTCAGGAACAGGGTGGCCCGCTTATAAGTGGCAAAGCGACGGGCAAAGCCAATGGTCAAAATGCTGGGGTCCAACACTTCCTGAGCCCGCTCCATTTCTAAATGAGAGCCGCCTCGCTCTTTAACCGCTTTGTGCATCCGGTCTCTAACGGATACCACTAAGTGGGAGCGACAGTTTTCGTGGTTGCGCCAAATCTCTTCATCGGGAATGGTGCCCACTTTGTTCCACAGTGGATCGTCAACGCCAGCGCTATCCCACTCAGATCCCAAATAGCGGTCGTATAGCTCCTGGGTTGTTTTAGCGACACAGCTGCGGGCGTGAACACCGTTGGTAATGGACGTAATTGGCACTTCATCCACCGGTAGAGCAGGCCACAGACCGCCAAACATGTGACGCGAAACAGCTCCATGGAGCTTGCTCACACCGTTGACAAACGATGCCATCTTAATGGCTAAAACCGCCATACTAAAGGGAGCATCCTGGTCCAAATCATCCTCTCGACCTAACCCCAAGAAATGCTCATGGGACAGACCAAAGCGAGCCGCATAGTGACCCAGGTAGTGGAAGACTTTTTCTGGGGGGAAAAGGTCAATGCCAGCCGGGACCGGTGTATGGGTGGTAAACAGCTGGGTGGCTTGGGCCATTTGCTGCGCTTCGCTAAAGCTCAGCCCGCTGTCATCCATGAGCATGCGAATGCGCTCTAGGGCCAGAAATGCGGAGTGGCCTTCATTCAGGTGATAGGCCGATGGCTGCAGATTCAAAGCTTTGAGCATGCGCACACCGCCAATCCCCAGCATCATTTCCTGGTGGATGCGCATGTCGATGTCGCCACCGTATAAGCGATCGCAAATATCCTGATCGTGGGGCGCGTTGGGTTCGATATTAGTATCTAGTAAGTACAGCGGCACGCGACCAACCGTCACCCGCCAGATCCGCGCATAGACTTTACGACCTGGATAATCAACCGAAATACGAAGTTCTTTACCCTGGCTATCCCGCTCTAGGGTAAGGGGCATATTGTAAAAATCATTGATGGGATAGCGTTCTTGCTGCCAGCCATCAGCATTTAGATACTGGGCAAAATAGCCTTCCTGATATAGCAAGCCCACGCCCACTAAAGGCAGGCCTAAGTCACTGGCGGTTTTTAGATGGTCACCCGCTAGCACCCCGAGACCGCCAGAATACACAGGCAAACAGGTGGTTAAACCAAACTCCATTGAGAAGTAGGCATAGCGCTCATGCTCGGTGGGGTGAGCCCGGTTCGTGCTGTACCACGACTGAGCGTTCAAATAGCGCTCCAAACGCTCCACAGCATGGTTCATCTGGGCAATAAACCCGCCATCCTCAGCCACAGCCTGTAGCCGTTCCTGGCTAATCGTACTCAGCATTAAAATGGGGTTATATCGGCTGGATGCCCATAGATCAGCGTCCAGACGCTTAAATAGATCAATAGTCCCCACATCCCAATCCCAATGGATATTCTCAGCCAGCTGACGTAGAGGAGCTAGAGAATCAGGTAGGGTGGGTGTAACGTTAAATGTACGAATTGGGCGCATAGGTTTTTGACGCGAGTGCTTCAAGTCCATGAATCATTCTGACCCTGAAATTCGGTTTAGGACGCAACCCTTAATAGTGTTTTTGCTTCCTAGGGTAACTGCTCCATCAAAAACCAGCTGGTAACAAGGACTACCACCAAACCTAAAATTTTTCTTCAGTTTAGTACTAGCCGAGCATTCTTTGTTGCGTTCAATTGCCTTTTATTGCCTTTTGTTTTTAGCAGCAATACCTATTACGGTGACGCAATGCAGCTACGGCGAATAAAGCAACTTATCTTGGTTTGAGCTTTTGCCCTTTGATTCGACATCCTACACCGCCTCGCTCTTGGAGACTTTTTTGGGCTACATCCTGAGGACTAAACAATACTTTTTTTACAACCTGCCATTCTTCTACCATGAGAGTCTCAAATATGGTCTCCTCCTCCTTGGGTCCTCCGTTTGTAATGTAGTAATGGCAGCCATCTTCTCCTTCTACAAACTCGCCATTAAAAAAGTTGTAAAAAAGTACTTCGCTGGCTAGCTTTTCTCTCCGTACTTCTATGCCAGCCGCTTCTAAGTCTCTTACTGCTTCTTCTTCTAAACTAAACTGTAGCTGCCGTTTAGCTGCCATTTTTTCTGTTGTCAGACAGGGTACCATCGCTGCCATCTCAACAGCATCTTTGAGTGCTTTACTGCTGTCATTGACGATGACAACACCATTGCCAATAAACAGCATGCCCATGTCCAAATGAAACTGGCCTGGCTGTTCCACACAGATCACCTGCTCGATGCTGTCTAAGCCAAAATCCTCACAGACTAGTCTTCTGACGTCGTCATCATTGAGCTGATAGAGATGGGCTGTCGCTGCGATCGCATCTTTACCAATCAAAATCACAGAATTACCCGCAGCGTCTTCGCCTGCAATCATATTTCCGCCTTCTATATAGGTACGGATATGGCTCACCGCTTGCCCCTTGAGCTGAGCCAAACGCTCATGTTCTAATACGGTTTTTAGTGCATTTACCCGAGTCCCCAGGAGAATCCACAGGTGATCGTCCTGTAGTACTTCTTCCAGGTCCTCTGGACTCACTTTCCCCTGCCATCGCTTTCGCCTGCCTGCTTTCATCGCCCATTCGAGCAGGTCGTCATCCAACAGTCTCAGCAGGGCCATCTGACCATTTTGCAAATATTCCACACTGTCCTCGGCCCACTTCGATACAGGCTTTTGACCGACTTCGACACAATAGTCTAGGGTCTTATAAACATCTAATACTTGCGCAATCTCCTCTCGACAGCTTTCATCGGTCAAAATTTCCAGACGCAATCCGAGGTTTTTGGCTGTAGTTGCAAAGAATCGAAGATGTTCAATTTCAGTTTTACCAGATGGCTCAATCTGACTTCGCACATAGTGCATATGCAAAACCTTGGTGCGACCGCTGGGTGTCTTTTGGTGGGGGAGTGACCTGGCTGTATCAGATGCGGGAAGCTGGTCTTGAATATTTTTTTTAATCGATTCGATCTGTTCCCTGTCGGCATTGCTATCTTTGAGACTCCTCAGCTCTGTGTGCAGCTGAACTAACAACGGTTCAGTAGAACTCTCTGTGTTGCGATCGCTGAGTTTATCTACGCTACCCATTGGAATCTCTATTTTGTTTCCCACTCATACTGGCCCACTCGTTCTACTGCAAAAATATTCAATCAGACCATACACAATACACGATCGGAACTCTGCGAATATCTGTTGAAGCTAGGCAATCTCGATAGGGTAATAAGCTGTCATTAATAAAACATTAGGCTACTGAATTGTAACAATTCCTCAAAGTATACGGACCCCAATCTTAATAGAATGGTAACAATACACACTGTTTAGAATGGGTCAGACTGCTGCCTTTGCTGAGAAAAACATCTGGCAGACCTGGTTCATACCTATACAACTATAAAAAATGGAGACGGTAAATGGTTAGTACATTTGCAAATCCTGTTGCTAGTTCTGCAATAAGGTTGGGCACCCAAGCCTTTGATGAAACAGATCCTGTGCAACTATGGCCTAGTGACTCTTTAGGGACGGTTGAAATCGTCATTCGTGCCGTTTATAAACAGGTATTGGGCAATGCCCATGTGATGGAGAGTGAGCGGGCCGCCGTGGCTGAAGCGGAGTCACAGCTTCAAAATCGTACCATCACTGTACGTGACTTTATTCGTCAGATTGCTAAGTCAGAGCTGTATCGGTCTCGCTTTTTTGAACCTTGTTCTCGCAATCGTTTTATTGAAATCAACTTTAAACATCTCCTAGGTCGTGCCCCCGATAGCTATGGCGATATTGCCGATCACAGTTATCTTTTAGAATCTGAGGGGTATGAATCGGAAATTGATTCGTATCTAGACAGTGATGAGTATCAGCAGGCCTTTGGCGATGATACGGTGCCTTACTATCGAGGACACAAATCACCTACGGGTCAGAAGGTGTCTGGTTTTGCCAATCTGTTAAAACTGCTGAGGGGAGCGGCCAGCAATGACAACAATTTGGGCCATGATCAGCAGGCTCGCCTAACCCAGGCCATTATGGCCAATCGGATTGATGCGATCTCGCCCCTCAGCAGACTTCCTGATCTCCAAACCGGTTTCAAACATGCCCCTCAGGTTCTTCATCAGCAACAGGTTGAACCAACCTTAGAACAACGCATAGCCCAGAATACCTATCAGGGTTACGAACCATTCCGTCAAACATCTCCTGTGGAGCTATTACCGGGAGCATCAGCCGATGACATTGAAGTGGTGATTCGGGCCGTATATCGCCAGGTTATGGGTAACGCCCACGTTATGGAAAGTGAGCGTCTTGTCGTGCCTGAGTCTCAGCTCAAACGCGGAGAACTCAGCGTGCGCGAATTTGTGCGCCAGGTGGCTAAATCTGAACTTTACCGCTCTCGGTTTGCCGACAACTGCTATCGCTACCGAGCGATGGAGCTAAACTTCAAACACTTACTGGGTCGTGCGCCTCAAACCTTTGCAGAGATGAAAGCCCACAGCACCATCTTGGATACAGAAGGCTACGAGGCTGATATCGATAGTTATATCAACAGCGATGAATACAATAATGCCTTTGGCGAGAGCATTGTCCCTTACTATCGAGGCTATCGTACAGAACCAGGACAAACCATGTTGGAATTTACCAACATGCTACAGCTGCTAAAGAGTGCCTCCAGCAGTGACAAAGACCCGGCAACCAATAATGCCCCTCGTGTTCAAGCACCAGTTCTGTCAAGTTATTCGAAAAAATCTAGCACTCCCCGTGACGCGCAGGAGATTTTGGCAGAGGTATTCCGACCCAAACCTGGAGTAGTCGTTGCTGCTGAGGCAAGCGTCGTACCAGCTGCACCCGTGTCAACCAGCCAGCCAAACAAACAAGATGCGCTGATCGCCAAACTTCAAGAACAGCTGGCTGACCTGCGCCCCTTTGCAGGTATTGGTGCTGCTATTATCCGCAAAGGCTCAGAACCAAGAACAGTCATTACTGCTGGAACTAGCCAATTTACACTGCAGCAACAAACTGACGATAAAGCGGCTCTAATTGAACGCTTGCAGGGTGAACTAATGGAGGCGCGAGCACTGGCAGCCGTTGGCGAATCACGCCTTAACAAGTGGCGACGTTAGAGAATCAGCCACAGTATATGCAGCTTCTCTAGAACAGATATTGTCCAAACAAGCTATCTAATAAAAAAGAGATTGGAATGTGATTTTCCCAATCTCTTTTTTGTTTGTTAGATGCTTTCCATAAAAACAGGAGACCTTTTCAACAAAAAGGTCTCCTGTAAAAATCACTAACGTAAATAGCTAGCAACTATGGCCGGATACTGTGCATTCAGCCCTTAGGAAAGGGAGTTGATCACATAGTCAACCAGTGCGTTGTACTCAGTCAGGGCCTGAGCAGACATGTCACGAGGCGCACAACCACGGTTACGAGCAAAGCTTAGAGCCGCTACATAAGGAGCAGTGGGCAGGTTGAGTGCACGATACACTTCACGCTGACCAGCAATACCCCACTCATCCAAAGGACCCGTACCCCCAACAACGAGGCTGTAGCTGATCAGACGCATGTAGTGCTTAACATCACGCAGGCACTTTGACTTGAAGGTATCGGTGGAGTTAGCTTCACCAGAATTGTTCAAGTAGGGATACTTAGCGATGCAAGCATCGTAAGCTTCTTGAGCAACGTTATCAAGGTTGCCAGCTAGCTTTTCAGCAGCTTCTAAACGAGCAGAGGCACGCTGTAGACTTCCCTGTACAGACTCTAGGTCAGAGGTAGAGGGGAAACGACCAGCTGCATCAGCTGCAGCGATCACAGTGGTAACAACAGATTTCATTTCGTAATTTCTCCAGTAGTTAGATTGATCGGTCAGAATGTAGAGGTAGTCTCAACTTGGACTGAGTTTAGATGACTAACCCAGAGCTGAGATAACGCGATCAAAGTAGCCAGACGCTTCTGCAACCAAGGAAGCACAGCGGTCGTTGACAACGGGAGAGCCCATCTTACGCAGACGAGCACCGGCACGGCCTTCGCTGGGGTTGTCCTGAATGTGAGCAGCTGCCTGAGCCTTCATGATCTGTACAGCGCGTACAGTAGACGTAGCAGGAACGCCAAGAGGTGCGTAAGTCTCTTTTAGACCGTTCAAGCAACGATCGTCTAGGACAGAGGCATCACCAGCGAGCAGAGCGTAGGTAACATAGCGGAGAACGATTTCGCCATCGCGTAGGCAAGCAGCCATACGACGGTTGGGGTAGCAGTTACCACCGGCTTGGATTAAGCCTTGGTTCTCACAAATCATGCCTGCGATAGCATCAGATACCATGCAGCTAGCGTTGGATGCAATGGCGTTTACTGCATCTAGACGACGGTTGCCGCTGGCAACAAATGCCTTCAGGTCTGCTAGGTCGCCGATAGGAGCGGTGCTAGCATCAGCGGATACAACCGCTCTAGAAAAAGCGTCAAGCATTGAGAGCTCTCCTTACTTCAAAAACACATTGGTTCAATTCTTGCGTTAACCGCCACAGCAGTTCGGTTAATCACACACTAACCATAGAAAATAGCCGTTCTCTAAGTCTCTTATATTGAGAACAAAGCAACATTCCGTTACATAAGACTCATTAAACTTATTTTGCCGGTCTTGAACGGATGACAAACGACGGCCCAGCCGTAAAATATAGAAGATCTGTTAGCTCTGTCCAGAACGTAATAGAACATATTTTTTGAAAAGTTGATAAGGATCGCCATTATGACTAGCCCGACTGATACGGCAACGCCTCAAGTAAGCATCGAAGAAATCACTGAACTCATTACTGAGTTTGAAAAGTATCGCGAGCGGCTGATGCGTGAGACTTTAGACGCCGCCAAAAAGGCAAAAATGTCTAAAAAGGAAACGATGGCTCGCCTGGAGCCTGAACTTGCCCAAATTGAGGCCGCATTGACACAGCTGCGGGCTCAGCTGGCTACCCTCGTTCCTGAAACGGCTGCTGACGCCAGTTAAGCTGGGTTTTGCAATCCTTCTCCTTTTAGACTGGGGTAATACGACCCTGGTTAAGCTGGTTTAGGGTTGTATGTGGTTTTATTTGGATTTTTTGATAGGCGTAATCGGTAATGGCACATTCGAGTACTGAGATAGATAGTGACGCAGCACAGCAGGCCGCAACCGATATGCTCGTTCAGCGTGTCAACGAACAGATTGACTTGCTAGCATTTGATGAGTCCGACCAGGATACTCTGCGGCAGCTGGTGGAAAGTTTTGCGGATAAGCGGGGGCTGATGCGTTTGCGCATTGCCGAAACCCTGGGTCAAATCGGAGAACCTGCCACTCCTGTTTTGGTGGCAGCCTTGGCCCATCACCCCAATGAGGTGGTGCGTCGTGCCTGTGCCAAAACACTGACGTTGATTGCGGACCCGGCAGCCATTCCCACTTTAGTGAACTCTTTTCTCAACGACACCGATACGGTGGTACAAGGCTCATCGGTGGGAGCTTTAGCCAGGACTGGCCGCTCTGCTGCCCCTGAGTTACTCAAGATTTTGGATGATCCTAAGCATCCTGAAACTACTAAAGGACATGCTGCTTGGGCATTGGCATTTATGGGGTCTGAAGCTAAGGATCTGCTGCTTCAGGCTCTAAATTCAGAATCAGAAGCGGTGCGAGCTGCCGTGGTGGGTGCGATCGCAAAAGTAGCCCAAGAAGAAGGAAGTCCTGACAATTATGACATTTTGATCAACGCCTTGGGCGATAACGCAGAAAGTGTCCGATGTGAAGCTGCTGCTGTGCTGGGAAACTTGGCCTACCAACCGGCCATTCCAACCTTGTTACCCCTGTTAGCGCATCCCAACATCGAAACCCGTAAGTCAGCGATATTGGCCATCATGAAAATCGGTCAAGCCGATACGGTAAAAGCCTTGGAGACTGCCAAGGCCAACGAAACCGATGACAGCCTCCAGCCCATCTTCAAGCTGGCCATCAGCCAAATTCAGAAAAAAACCGCAGCGAATGATGACTGGGATTAGCGATCAAGACCCGTTGCGCAGCCAGTTAGAAAATGACCTGAATAACTCAGCATGGCTACAATCGTTTAAGGCCATTAATCGCCTTCTGCATAGTCTTAAGGCGGAGATAGCGGATATTCAAACCTGTGAACTTAAGTGGGACACTAGCTGCAAGGGGCTAACCATTCACTGTCCGTCGGTAGATATTGGCAAACGACTGCAGGCGCAGCAGGACGCAATTATCACAATTGCTAACTATGCAGACCGTATCACCTTAGCTCAGCCCGATTGCCCAGATATAATTCTAAAATAGTCAAAGCCTTAGCCATCCGCCATCGTCTGCAATGTCAGGCCACCCACCATGGACAACTATCGAGAAGAACTCAGCCAGGTCTTGAAATTGAAAGAAACGGGCGGTTTCCACTATACCCATAAAGCTCACGCTTTGCTTGAGAAGGCAAAAGCAGCCCGCCATTGGAAATGTCTACTAAAAACATCCCCAACTCAATGGCGCACTATTCTCAGAGACACGCGCTATGTCCTCGATCAGTTAGACACCTAGCTCTCTGGGCGTGAGTACTTTTGCACCATTTCCAGACGCGATAGGGCGCTGACCGCTGTTTCTTTCACATAGCGGTCCAACGAGTCATCCTCAGTTAACCTTGTAAGCACCTCGATAGCCTCTGCTCCACCAACAGAGGCCAACGCATTAACAATAGAGACGGATAGGGCCAAATTATCCGTGGTTTCCAACGTCTCTAACAAAATCTCCAGAGCCGCATCCCCAATCTCGCCTAGGGCCATGGCCGAGGCAATGTGAACAACCGGATTAGGATCATTGAGCGATTTTTTTAGCCCTTGTAATCCTACCTCTGGGAAAGGCTCATTTGGATAGTTGAGGGCAACTTGCGCCAATGCTTTAGCACAGCTGCCACGCACAGTCACATTTTCGCTGCTGCCCAACGCGCCTACTATAGCGGGCACAGCATCTGCACCCACAGCTCCCAACGTTTTTACAGCCGCACGACGATAGATCGTATCCTCTGCATCCAATGCACTCATCAACCGAGGAATCGTCGTGTCGTCACGATTATCGATAATGTCTACCATGGCCCGCTCTCGGATATGGGGGTTAGGATGTTTGAGTTGTTCAAAAAAAGAGTCCATGGGTCGATAAAAATTATTAAACCTGTGTCATGTGAACTGCTTGGTTAGCCTTGGCTCGCACTGCCCAGTCATCGGCGGCTAATAACAGTTTATGTTGGCTATAATCCCCTAGCTTTTCAAGCGCCATCAAAGACGCAAATTGCAGCATCCAAATTTTACTTTGGGCGCTCGTGTGTAAAGGAGCAATAGCTTGCTGATCATTCAGCTCCCCTAACGATATCGCCGCCGCGGCCCGAGATTTCATAAATTGGGGAGACGTGTTCCTGAGGGCCTCAAGTAATAAATCATAGGCAGGCTGATGATGTAGCCAGCCCATTAACTTCATTACATGATAGTGAGCGCCATAGTCGTTATGGGCTTCGGCTGCATAGGTGTCAAAGAGGGCTGCGGGAGCTGCGTCACTTTGCTGCTCTATAAAGGTTTGAATTGCCAAATAAGTGCGACCAAAGTCGGTGTGATATAGCTCTCGAATGAGAAATTCTAAAGCAGGAGGCTGGTCATATTCGTGTACAAGCTTTAAGTCCTGGGGATGATCTCGTAGGATCTGTTCAATCACTGGCAGCACCTGCTCAATGCTGACCTCACCAGAGGCCATGCCGCTTTCAGCTAGGGTGCGCACAGCCCGTAGCCGAAACATTGGGGAAATGGGACAGCAGGCGATGGCAGGCATTGCCCCATAATAGCGCGCATTAATTAGATCTTCGAGACAGGCGCGTCGGGCATTGATGTTATCGCTTTGGAGAAATGAGATCACTCGATCAATTTGGCTAAAATCTCGGGCAAAGCGGCAAACGGTTGCGATCGCAGCACTCGCCGTCGGCTCATCTCCATGCTCCATAAAGGGACGCACCCGATCGACAGCGGCACCATAGTCCAGCTTTACCAGAGTATGAATAATTACCCGATAGGTTTGATCCGGTTTTGCTAATAGCTGGGTAATCTCTTCTAAAATTTCCGTATTTTCTGTCCCAATTTCACCAATCGCCCAAACAGCAGCTTCCACCGTATAGCGATCATCATCAGTCAAGCAGGTTCGAACAGCATCTAACCCTCGCACTGCTTTCAACTTCCCCAAAGACTCTACGGACTTACGGCGAGTAATGCGATTATCCAGGGAGTCGTGGGCAACATGCACAGCTCGAATGAGGGCGTCAATTGATGCTTCTGATGGATAGTTGGCTAACTGAGACGCTGCAATATAGCGCTCGCTCTCATCATCAGCTTGCTCAGGTGGCGTATCTAACAGAGCAATCGATTGTTCTTCGGTTAAACCGAAAATATTGGCAAAACGCTTATCCATAGCACAGTCAAGCAGAAAACAAAGCGAATAATCGTAAATGGCCTAACGATGTTTAGTCTGACATGAAAACAAACCTGGAGATCCTTACGAATCTCCAGGTTCAGACTAGCTAAATGTAGTCAAGCTCTGAATTGCATTCAGCCCTTAGGAAAGGGAGTTGATCACATAGTCAACCAGTGCGTTGTACTCAGTCAGGGCCTGAGCAGACATGTCACGAGGCGCACAACCACGGTTACGAGCAAAGCTTAGAGCCGCTACA
>NZ_JADEXP010000593.1 GCF_015207065.1 Leptolyngbya cf. ectocarpi LEGE 11479
CTGGTAGCCCACGCCACCACGGCCATTCAGCTGAGCGACCCAGAAGATACGGACTCACCCTCTCAGGGCATTCACATTGTTGATAACGACATTGTTGCCTGTATCCACGCCATTGAAATTCGGGTCAACAACGAACGAGCTGGCAACAACGACATTCAGATTCTCAGAAATCGGCTAGGCATTTTAGATAAAGAGACCGGACGAGCCGCCATCTTTTTATTGGCGGATGACGGGCTGATTGAGCGCAATCGCATTGTTGTGGTGCCAGCACCTAATCCGGACGATCCCAGTGACTCGCGCCGCCCCGATGACTTTACCGATGACGTCTTTGACCCCTGCGCCGAACCCGAGATTTTCTACACCCCCCGCTTCCCACTGCGGCTGTGGGCCACCCAGACGTTCCAGTATATTGCCCAGCTGGCCTTTCTGCCCGCAGTCACTTACCAGGCCCAGGGGGGCATCCAGGTCGGTGGCAGCTCAGACGATATTCGGATTGTGCAAAACACCATTATTGGCGGCTACGGCCATGGTATTACCCTGGGCCACTGGCCAGCGGTGCAGGTGGATGGCAATCGGTTTGAGGAACGACAATTTTTTGTCGAGCAGTTTCCAACCGACGTGGCCCAGCGGCTGCAGCAGGAGTTTGTCAGTACGCTGTATGACCTGGTGATTGCGGAAAATACGATTCGCTCCATGGGCCTGTCTGGCATCGGCGTGGGGGCGTTTTTGATTCGCGATCGCATCGGCCTGCGAGTACGAGTCGAGAACCTAACGGTCTATCGTAACGTCATCACCCGCTGTGCCCAGCAGCTACCGGCGGAGATTCCTGAGGCCCTGCTGCCAGATATGGGCTTTGGAGGAATTGCCTTAACTGAGTGTGAAAATGCTACCATCCAAGAAAACCAGATTACCGATAACGGTCGCAGCCATCGCGATCCCATCTGCGGCATTTTTATCCTGTATGGCGAGAAGATCGACATTACCAACAATCGCATCTTAAACAACGGTCCCCGCATTAACTTTGATGATGACGTTGATCGGGGAACTCGCGGCGGCATTGTCATTGGCATTAGTTTTCAACCCCTGTCCAATCTACTGGAGGACTCAGAACTGCTCTCTCCCGACGGCATTCCAGCGGTCAAAATCCACAACAACATTGTTACCCAGCCGCTGGCCCAGGCCCTGTTTATCATTGCCTTTGGTTCTGTTTCCATAGTGGGAAATCAGCTCACCTCCCAGGGAGCCGATTTCCGCATCAATCCTATTTCTCTACTGGCTGGAGCGGTGTTCATTCTAAATTTAGGAATTTCAAAAGACTTGATTACTCCAGCCTTGCTCTCCTCATTTCGGGGTACTACATCTGTTAATCCTGAGAGCTTTGCAACCACGTTTGCGAACGATCCAGGCAATAACGATCAGCTAGACACGGTGCGGAGACTGCTCTATCTACCCAGCGGTAATATTCTATTTACCAACAATCAAACCACCCTGGACCTGCGCACCGATGAGGTTAACTTTACCTTCAGCTCTCAGCTGTTGGCGTCCCTAGACGATATCGCCTACAACAGCAATCAGTCGGAGTGTACGTCTCTGCTCGATTTGGTATTGACCAACACCGCCATCTGGGGAGTCACTATTCGCACCAACGACAACCGGTTTCAAGAAGGTATCACCGTTGCTTTCTATTCACTGTTTTCCTTGGGTTTGATGAATACGGCAACGGGCAACCAGGCTACCCACTGTATCGTTGTGTTTGCTAGCCCATCGCGTTTGGTTGAAAACTCTAATCAGATACTGTATCCGTTTATCTTGCAAGATGGTGAACCAATTAGCTGCCCCGGTGAGCGCTCCACCATTGCTGAGCGGCTTGAGATCCCAACAGCGGTAGCTGCCCCGGTGGATTGAGGGGAGATGGG
>NZ_JADEXP010000594.1 GCF_015207065.1 Leptolyngbya cf. ectocarpi LEGE 11479
TTGCTCATAGCGCTCTGTACTCATCGGTGGCTCCCTGGGTAGCGGTGCACTCACTTTAGCGGATGATCAGGCTATGGGCCACAAGTAATGACTATCAAGGGTTTGAACACTTAGTAGGAAAAGTCAGATCCATTGCAGGGGCCACAGCCGTATACCTATGTGGGCCTTGTTCTCAGGGCTGTGACTGAACTGGGGAGGCTGTCTCCCCTTTTTCTATGGTTTGCGTGTTTTCTGTGGGCGCATCCGATATGAACTGGTGGCCGTATACCTAGTGAAACCTGATGAGTAGAGTCGTGACTCAGGCCGTAAAGGGAACAGCTGTGATGGAGCATGAGACCGATGGGTCTGTGGTCACTCGATTGTGGGACGGGGATGTGTCTGCTTTGGGCATTCTCTATGACCGCTATGGCAGTTTGGTATATGGCATTGCCATGAAAGGGTTACGTCGGGTGAGCGAGGCTGAAGATTTGACCCAAGAGGTGTTTTTGAGTCTGATGCGTACCCGGTCTTATAATCCTCGCCGTGGCAATCTGGCCAGCTATTTGACCACCCTGACCCGCTCGCGCGTGATTGATCGGCTGCGATCGCAATCAACCCAGTATAAGTATTTAAACCAGTGGCATCAAAATCAGGTTGTTGTTGACTCGGCCACCCCCATGAAGCACATCACCCAACAAGAAAAACGTGCCATCGTTCGGCAGGCGTTGACCACCCTCAAAGCGCAGCAGCGAGAAGTGTTGGAGCTGAGCTATTACGAGGGCCAGTCCCAGCGTGACATTGCGGAACGGTTGGGGGTGCCTTTGGGGACTGTGAAGAGCTGGGCTCGTCGGGGCCTGCTCCAGCTACGGAAACAACTGGATGTGCTGCGGGAGGATTTGTCATGACTGGATCGCTTTCTCCGCAAGAGAGGCAAGAGTTGGTGGCGGGCTATGTGCTAGGGGATCTGAGTTCGGCAGAGGCGGAAGCGTTTCGGGTGTTGTTGACGGAGGTGCCGGAGCTGCAGGCGGAGGTGACAGCGCTGCAGGCGGCGTTGGCGATGATGCCCTACGGGTTGGATGAGGTGGAGCCGGTGGGGGGGCTGCGATCGCAAATTCTTGCCGCTGCCCAAGCCGAACTGGCCCCGCAGCGGCAGCCCGTGCCATTGAAAACTAGGCAGCCGCGATCGCGACTGCCCTGGACCATGAGCACCGTGGCTGCTGCCCTCGCCATGGTTTGCGGTTTGGCCACCCTCCACCTCAACCACCAGGTGCGCAGCCTCCAAGCACAGTATCCGCAGTCTGACCTGGCCCAAACCTGGTCCGGGCTCAGTACGCTGTTGCAGGACCACCGGCAGTCCCTTAGCAATCCCGATGGTCCGGTAGATTTTGTGGTGAAGCAACCCGATGAAATCCTGGCCCTATCCACGGGATTTAAAACCACCGTGGCCGCCTTGCCCCTCTTGCCTGCTCAAAAGGGCATCTTGTTGGGGGGCAGCAACTGTCAGCTGGGGGCAGCGGCGGGTCTACGGCTCACCTATCAGCTGGAAACTGACCAAACCGTGTCCGCCTACCAGCTGGTTTTAGCGGAGGAGGACTTTCCTGAACTGCAGGCGGCCCACCTGACGCTGCAGCAGCCCGATGGTACTGGCATTGTGCTTTGGCGCGATGACAACTATCTCTATGCCGTGGTGGCGGATTTGCCCACGGCGGAATTGCAGACCTTGGCCTATGCCATCGAGGGTATTTGATTGTTTTTGGGGCGATCTTCTATAAATTGCCCTAACAACAATCGGTAAATAGCAACAAATTTTAGATCTATCTCTTTTATCTTTTGAAAAATGGTACGCAAACGTAAACAACCGACCACCTGGATTCATCGTAATTCTCGCTATCTGATTGCCGGGGTATCTACGGCAGGATTGCTGTTGGCC
>NZ_JADEXP010000039.1 GCF_015207065.1 Leptolyngbya cf. ectocarpi LEGE 11479
GGGTTGACCATTAGTAAACGTCTGGCTGAAACGATGGGGGGGCGTTTGTGGGTTGAAAGTGAGCTGAATAAAGGCAGTACGTTCTTCTTTTCAATTCGTGCCCAGGTGGATCCTGTCGCTGTTCAGCCGGAACCGCCTGCGGCTCTGACGAGTTGGGCCCATCAACGTATGTTGGTCATTGATAAAAATACGACGCGGCGCACGAGTTTAGGCTGGCAGTTAGAGGCGTTAGATATTGAGGTTGTCTTTAGCCGTAGTGTGGCTGATGCATTATTGCTGATACAGAAAGGACAAGAATTTGATGGGGCTATCTTAGATGCTGCGATCACAAAGATCGACAGTCTGAGTGCGGTGGACTCGTTGCGACGAGCCATGGATAAACCGGCGATGCCATTGATTCTATTGGCGAATTTGCAGGAGAATATATGCCAGGATGACTGTGGTGACATCGCGGTTGTCTGGAAGCCGATCAAACAGTCATCACTCTATCGAGCCTTGAGGCAGATTCATCCTGCTCACGTGGCGGACGTGCAGTTATCGATAGACGAGTCGGTGCCGTCGGCTATCGGGTGGAAGGTGCTGGTTGCTGATGATAACCCGGTGAATCAGCGGGTGGCGCAGCATATGTTGCAGCTATTGGGGCACGAAGCCGACACGGTGGCCACTGGAGGGGCTGCGATCGCAGCCGTAGAGCAGGGGGCCTATGATGTTGTGCTGATGGATATGCGGATGCCTCAAATGAGTGGTGTAGAAGCAACCCGCCGCATTCGTCAACTGGGTCAAAAGATTCCTCAGCCATGGATTATTGCCATGACAGCCAATGCTAGCTCAGAAGATCGTGCCCGTTGTCTGAAAGTCGGTATGAATGACTATCTGAGCAAACCGATCCGCCGCGATAGTCTTGCCCGCATGTTTATGAATATTCCTAAGTCCTCTGATGTTTCTGTCTAAGGCGTTTGTAGAACAGCTTAGGATACCAGCTGACTGGAACGCTGTTTGATTTTGTGCTGGACCACCATGGCTTCCGCCTCGTTGCTTGGCCGGATCCGCAGCATATTATTAAATACGTTGAACTGATATACCATGCCGTTATCGACATCCAATGCGGTTAGCCAGCCACTTTTAGGGTGATAGGCACCCGTATCAATATCGAGCCAACCGGGGCCCTTGGCGATTTCTCCAGGATCAATGCCAGGGAGTGTGAAGGTAATGGTATGACCCGTGATGATCAGCTTGTCGGGAAAATAAGCCTGTTTATGGCTGTGAAAAATGTCCCGAATCCAGCAGTATTCATGGCTAGTTTGTTCTGCTAGGGTGCGCTGGGGATTTAACCCTGCGTGAACCAGCCAAATATCACCTAGATCAAGATATAGGGGCAGGTCTTTAATCCAGCTGAGGTGGTCAAAAAGCTCGTCTACGCTAGTGTAGCTAGAGAGTGTAGACTGCCCGCCGCTATATAACCAGCCTTGGAAAGCAGGCATGTGGGCTTCACCGTTGGGGAAGGCTTCAAGCAGTAGCTGCTCGTGGTTTCCCATGACGCACCGATAGCCATTTGTCCGCACATACTCAACAACTTGACGGCTTTGGGGGCCGCGATCAATCAGATCGCCAACGAAATAAATTTCATCTTTGAGCCCTGGATCGACGGCTTCAAGTAGTCGCATGAGACCGTCATAATGGCCATGAATATCACCAATAAAAATACGACGGGTCATAGCAAGTGTGTAGTGAAGTGTCTAACGGCTAAGGGGCAGCGGTGGGTGGGGCATACATCAAGACATGAACAGCATTATGAAACAACTATCGGACATGTATCGCTCTAGTATGCCTTTTTAATACAGGTATACAACACGGTGATCGGCAGGATTTTCCAACCCTTTAAGGAAGGTTTATGGCTGCCATAGACGGATGACACAAAATTACGATGACCGTTGATGGTTATGTCTGAAGTTGCAGCACGCTTATGGGTGAATGGATAAACCTAGAGTAGTGGGCTAAAAGCTAGCGAGTGTAGTCTCAAACACATTACTATTATCTATGTTTTACCGATTTACATCAACTAACAGTTATCAATCAAACTTGGTGAGTGGGCTGCCGTCGGGGGCTTCCAGAATAAAGCCGGCATCGCGCACCATGGCATAGTCTGCTTTGGCACTTTGTCCTGCTGTTGTGAGGTAATCGCCGACAAAAATAGAGTTGGCTGGGTAAAGGGCGAGGGGTTGTTGCGATCTCAAATGCACTTCTCGACCTCCCGCGATCCGAATTTCCTGGGAGGGTAACAAAAACCGGAATAGACACAAAATCCGCAGACAGCGCTGGGGAGTTAGCTCGCTACGAGCCTCGAAGGGGGTGCCTTCAATGGGAATCAAAAAGTTCACAGGCACGCTGGTGACATTCAGCTCCCGCAAAGATTGAGCCAGGTTAATGATGTCTTCGTCGGATTCTCCCATACCCAAGATGCCGCCAGAACAGGTGGTTAGACCAGCGGCTTGGACCGCTTTGACTGTGGCTAGGCGATCCTGATACCCATGGGTGGTGCAGATGTCATCATGGTGAGCTTCAGCCGTATTCAGGTTGTGATTGATCCGATCTACCCCGGCGGCTTTGAGTTGGTGAGCCTGGTCTTCGTTCAACAGACCCAGGGTGGTACACACCCGCATGGGATAGTCAGCTTTGAGCGCCCGTACCGCATCTAAAATTTGGTCAAATGTTTTAGAAGACGGGGTACGACCTGAAATCGCCATACAAAATGTACCGGCTTTGAGCTGATGGGCACGGTCGGCAGCGGCTAAAATCCTGTCCTTTGCCATCAGCGGATATTTCTCAATCTCTGCTGTTGAAATTTTTGACTGGGAACAGTAGTGACAGTCTTCAGGACATAGGCCGCTTTGGGCATTGAGCAAAAAGTGGAGCCGCACCCGATTGCCCCAGTAGCAATGACGTACCTTATAAGCCGCTGCCAACTGTGCCAGCAGTTCGGTGTCATCTGCCTGCAGCACCCTCAGGGCATCTTGATGATCAAGCACCTGACCCGCTAAGGCTTGGTCAGCCATCAAGTTCCAATCCACTGATGTGCGTACAGCTTGAATCATCCTAGGGCTCCTTCTCAACAATGGCGCAGGTGCTCCTCTACGTTAATACGAGATGGGCTTTTGGGGATACAAGAGGCCGTTTATGATGCTAGGGAGCGCCTGGTCATAAAATACGAATATGGTCTGCGTAGGCTTTGCCTGCGGTAATGTGAGCGGTCACCTCCACCTCCATGCCTCGTTCCAGCTGGCCAAAAATCTCATGACCAATGTATTTCTGATGAAAAATAATATCCTTGGAACCATCCTTGGGCTCAATATAGCCATGGTGATTGCTCTGTTTTAGCTTGAATAATAATTTCACCACCCCCTGTTTTGTAATGCTTTTAGAGTCAGTGCCAGGGGTTTCTGAGAGCGTGGAAGTAGATCGTAGAGGGGCTATATTGGTTTCGGCAGAGTTAGCATCACTGATATGAGAGATGCCATCAATGATGCTGGTGGCTGATTGTTCTGTCGGCAAACTCTCTTGTTTGCTTGCCGGAAATGTGGGGAGAGGGCCAGGCTTTGTAGGCAGCCTGGTCTCTGAAGCCGGTAAGTCTATATCCGAGAAATCTGGCTGTGATTTACTTGGTGCTGCGGTCGGTTGTGCCTCTGTCTGTGGGGGAGGCTGGGATAGCTGGTGACTGAGATCCTGTATGGCTGGGTTAGGAGAATATTGATAGTCGCTCAGTAACACCTGGAAGTTCGACTCTGAGGCTTCCCTGGCCTCCTTAGCGGAAGTTGGATTTGTAGGCTGGACCGGCTGTTCTGAGGTAGAAGACTCTGTGTCCAGCTGTTCGTTGGGCTGTTCGTAGGAGGGAATCGGAGTCGGAACTGAGTGGGATGACTCCTGAGAATCAGGGGCTTCTCGATGTTGCTGAGATGGCGGTAATCGTTGCTGGGGTGCTGGCGGCTGGTGGTTGTCGTTTGATCCTCTTACCTGAGCTAATATGTGCTGCAGCCAGTGCAAGAAATCCTGTATGAGTCGCCGTACCATGGCATCTGAGGCAATAAAAACTTATATCTCATTCTACCGCTGCTATGGCGCTTCCCCAGTTATGAAGCCGCTGGCCTTGCTAGCAATTTGAACCTGTACTGAGGTCAGCACCTGTCCTTAGACCTCTCCCCAACCGGGCTGTAACTGCTTCATGATCGGGTTGTAGACTTTAAAGTAGGCAACTGAACCCACCTGCCGCAGTAAAGCCTTTTGGGCTGTATCAGCTCCCATACACCGCTGACAGACAGGATTAGTGACTTTGAATTGATCAAAGCCTTGCCGCAGTCCGCAGGCGGGCTGTTGAGTATCTAAAATGTCCCTTAAAGCGTGATTTTGTAAATTGCCGAGGGGAATTTGACCGTCGTAATCCTTGCAGCAGGGGACAACGGTGCCATCGTATAAAATACCGGCTTGGTCTGAGGTGCCGTTGCAGTAGCCAAATTTGGCCGGAATCACTTCTTCGCTTTCCACATTGCCCCAGCTATCGAGGGGAAATGTCTCTAGAGCGAGTTTGGGGGTGAGTTCAATCACCTGCCACCGACCGGGCTTATGACGAGCGATGCGTTGCCGAAGCTGATCATCGCCAGGGCGTTCTGCACAGTCTGCTAGCAGCCGATCGGCCCAGGCTGTTAGCTCCTGTTGCATTTGGGCCTTGCCCTCGACCACGTGCATTTGCTTGTGGGGCACCAAAAACGGATGGGGGGTGGTGTCTAAAAACTTGAGATGAACGCGGGTCTGGGAGTCGGGATGGGCGAGGTTTTCTCTCACGTACTGGGTGATCCCATCAAAATACTGTTCGGGTTTGAGCTTAGGGGGGGCACCCCGGATGATAAAGGTAACTGGGTCGGGCGTCTGTAGAGAAATGGTGACCTTGGGAATACCGGAGGCAATCAGCCGTTGACGATGTTTGGGGAAGAGGTGAAAGGTGCTGCCGTTGGTGGTGAGGTGCAGGTTGATTCCGCGTTCTAGGGCCATGTCAATGGCTGTGAAAATATGGGGATAGATCAAAGGTTCGCCCATGAGATGAAAGGCGAGGATCTTGGCCAGATTATGTTCTGCAATCTCGTCGAGGATTGTTTCTAAAAGCTCCAGGTCCATATGGCCACGTTTGCGTTCCATAATGGCATCTGGGCAAAAGTCACATTTGAAGTTGCAAACGTTGGTGACTTCGAGGTGAAGGCGCTCGAGCCGGTAGCTGACCATCGCAGAGAGTGTTAGACAGAAATTAGGTCGTCTCAGCTTAACAGGGCTATGTGAACATCAGCTGAGAATTTTGTCAGCATGTAAACAGATTTGGGGACGGACGATGGGAAGCAGCCGGTTTTAGGCTAGGAGCTTAAGTTTTTTGGGAGAGTCTTTCATCTACTTGGAAGTTCGCCCTAGCCTAAAAGATAGTTTTTGCTGAGATCATTCAGATAAGTAAATTATGACCGTATCAACCTCCAAGGACCAGTTGAAGATGCTTTCGGAAGCAGATCGGATTGATCTGCTGAAGGGCTACGCGGAGCAAGATGCGATTTTTGGCAGCCCCAATCCCCGCTACAAGCAGTGTAAGATCTATTGCGATCGCTATCTCAACGTTCGCATTCAGCTAGTCGGCACCGATGGTTTAAACGACGCTGATTTAGACTTGACCATTTTCTAAACCCCGTCCCATCAGCATAGACACCATGAATGAGAGTGCAGCGGTTTTAGAGCGAGCGGTCAGTGCCCAGCAAACAGGAGCAGCTGAGCGGCCCAACGCCCCCGAATTAGTGACGGCGCTCCAGACCACAGAAAAGAGCACTAAGGCCAGATACGCCCTGAATAATCTTGTCGGCACCTGGCGGCTGCACTTCATTACAGGCACCAAAAAGACGCGAAAAAAAGCAGGTGTAGCGTTGGGAGCAGGGCGCTATTTGCCTAAAATCGTTAAGATTCAGCTGACATATCAGGCTCATGAGGGAGAGCAAGGATCAGTTCAAAACTCTGTGAGATTGGGGCAACTCAAGTTAGAGCTCACAGGGCCTGTTAAGTTTTGGCCTAAAACTGGCTGCCTGGCCTTTGATTTTACTCAGATACAGATTGCCATTGGTGGCTTGACCCTTTACCAAGGGCGGATTAAACCAGAAGCCGCTGACCAGGAGTTTTATCGGCAGACCCTTAAAGAACAGGCCTTTTTCAAATACTTTTGGGTGACTGACTCAGGCATTGCGGCTCGTGGGCGCGGCGGTGGTTTAGCCCTATGGTATCTCGAGAATAGTGGCTAAAAAATAATGAGCTGGTGGACATATCACCAGCTCATTATTTCAAACATCAGTTTTTTTCAAACTCTGGGTTGCTAACGAACAACGCCGCGAGTGGCAGCCATGTCGATGGGCTTCATAAAGTACAGCTGGATCATCTTCACTCCGATAGTGGCGATGTGGGGGAGCTGACGTAGTACCTGGATAGGCTTAGGCTGCTCAGACTTGCCAATGGCAGAAATCTTAAGGCTTGCGTCAGAGGCCGTATCCATGTGCTTAAAGAAGTCAGGATGCTCCACATTTAGCATCACCGGAAAGACCTTAGCCGCTGACTCGTTAGTTTTCTTGATGACGTGAATATCATACTCACGGGCATCTAAACCCAGCGATGCATAGAACCCACTGCGCTGAATGTCGTTTAAGAACATGGTGGCAAACACCGACAGTAGGAAGAAACGACACCATAGCTTAGCTTTCCAGTCATTCAAAAACTGAGGCTGGGCCTTCATGATGGCAGAGAAGAAATCACCATGGCGGTTCTCATCCTGACACCAATTCTCAAAGAACTGGAAGATGGGATAAATCCGGTTCTCAGGATGGGAATCGAGGTGACGGAAAATAGTGATATAGCGCCAGTAGCCAATCTTCTCAGACAGATAAGTCGCATAGAAGATGAACTTAGGCTTAAAGAAGGTATAGCTCTTGCTCTTCGTCAAAAAGCCGAGGTCTAGCTGCAGGTTGAAGTCCGACATCGCCTTGTTGAGGAAGCCGGCATGGCGGGCCTCATCGCGGGACATCAGGTTGAAGCCTTCCGCTAGAAGGGGATTTTTGTCCTTGAGACGACGGCCTAGCTCCTTGTAAAGTAGGAAACCAGAAAATTCAGCGGTACACGAGCGCTCTAGAAATTCAATGAAAAGCTCACGTGTTCTACCGTCGATGTGCTCCCAAGACTGGTCAAACACATCGGTCCGCACGAAGTGATGGCGGTTATAGTCAGCACGAAACTCTTCGATGATGGCTCGTACCTCATCCTCATTGACGGACATGTCCATCTTGGCCATCTCGTCAAAGTCGGTGGTATAAAAGCGAGGGGTGAGGATCGTGTCCTTTGAAGGTGCCTTAACCCCAGGCCGTAGCTCGTCAAATTGAGTCTTTTCCTGAGGTTTCCTTAGGGAATCTACCATGAGTCCTCTATCAAGATATTTATGGTTAAAGCGCTATGAAACCGCATTCGGATATCGAGCCAGTAAATTGATAAAAAGCTGGCAACGTATGTGGATATTAGTGTACCAAGGTCGCTGACGTCGGGTCGCTGACAGGGGCCGAATAGGTTACATTTCGAAATAAATCTAGGGTGGACACTTACGCCGGTCATCATTTAGAGACTAGGGCTATAGTCGTTCATGGATTGATAAGGACGGGTGGTTTTTGTCCCGCTGCCAGAGGGGGCTCAAAATCCAGAGCACTACAAACGGTAGTAGGCCAAACCAGAGGGTGTGATAGCTAAATATCCCAAAGAGACCGAAGATCTGACGGGGGATGGGCGTGGTATTCCAGAGAAGACCCACTAGCACGGCCAGCCCCACTGAACCCAGACTCAGTAGGGGCGATGGCAGTTTGGCTAAGCCTCTGATTTTCAACAGCTGGGGATAGAACCGTTCATACAGCGTTTGCCAGTCTGGAAACGCTGCATAGATACTCAAAACTGAGATAAATGGAATACCCAACAGCAACGTGTTGAAACTATGAAAAATCGGAGCTAATCGAAAGATTAAGGCTTGGGCTATCCGACTAAACAGCACTAAGACAAAGGCCGCCTCAAACAGCAGGATGACGTACTGGGCCGGAATGATAAATGCATCTAGCTGGCCTAGTTTAGGCCCCAGAGGACTGACAGGAAACCCATTGCTGAGATAGCTGGAGACTCCCTTGACGAGCAAAAAGTCCCCGACAAATCGAGGATTCACCAGCCAATCTAGGCTGATGAGTTTTTCAATAACTGCAGATAGAAACAACATCGACAAGATCACCATCAGCCCACGAGTTGGCCAGATGTAATGCCAGGAAGACGTTTTGGGATCCACGACCGGTTGCCCTTGTTGTTGTCTGAGCAGCGCATCTATAGAGTAGGTGGCTCCCCAGTTAGAAAACAACATAAACAAGGGCACATAGAAGACCGTAACCACGAGGGTACGGTCTTCCACTAACAGCCCGGTGCGAAAGACAGCCAGAGCGAACCCCATGATCAGCACCATCAAATTCGCGATGCGGGTTTTGTACCCTATTAGCTGTAAAACCAGCGAGATGACCAGCAGGATTTCCATTGCAGGGTAGGCCGCTCCTGGCAGTGGAGATAGTCCGCTAAATAAAATAGTGGGCCGCCATTGACTTGTGGGCACCAGGCTCAGCTCAGTAAACCGTAGTTGGGCGAGAAACCACAGATAAAAAAGGCTGTACACAATGCGGTAGAGCCCCATGCGTCCAGCCGCATTTTTGGCTGGACGTGTAAGCCATAGACTATAGCGACGCTCAAGACTCTGGAAGCGGTTCATGGAGGCTATCAAAAGATCTTTAGATCTTTTAGTCAAGCGGATGGGCCGCAAAGTCGTCAATAAGATGAGTTTGGGCAGGTTGGTCAATAGCAATTGGGGGATGTTGATCAAAATCGACATCCCAGAGCTTGTGCCAGATTTCAATCCGCTCAACCTTAGAATCAAGGACAAATTCTATTTGACGAGTCAGGTGGGAGCGGTGGCCTGCTTGGTCTGGGTTGGTTTCATCCACCGCATTTTGAACGAGTTGATGTCCAGGTTTTTGAGGAGACGAATCGTCATCTAATGTATACAGGTCCATAGGGCGTAGGATATGCTGCTGCCCTGCACTGTCTACTACATGAAGTTCAAGACGACTCACTTGGGTAGGTGCTGCGTAGTCGCCACTTGCATACATATCCCACCAGGTGAAGGGCCACAGACCACCCCCCAGGACCAGGAGTAAAAAAGATGTGCCTGCAGTCAAGTATTTGGCTAAGCGCAAATTTTGAATTTCCATGGCTGCCAGTGTATCCCATCGCTGTTCTCAGCTTGGAGCCTCACTGCAGATTTTCTTCCTGCTCTACGGTGTCTGGTGCATCAGACCCAGTTTCACTCTCCGGAGCCTGTTCCTGCCGCACCTCTTCAACGGCTTCTTCGATGTCCTCATCATTGGCCACGGTGTCATCTTCAACGGTCTCACCATTTTCAGCCTCATAGGCCGCTAGCTCGGCCTCGGCCCGCGTTTGGATAGCTTCATGGTCAAGGACGCCTTCATAGGCATAGCGGTTGTAGCCGCCATTTTCGACGATGGCTTGTAGATAATCGACCCGCTCTTGGGGGGCTGGGTGGGATGACATCCACGGCACCACCTGCCGGTCGCCATAGCGTTCGTCTAGTGCCAACATGAGGCCATGCATACCATCGGCAGCGTAGCCGCTAGATGCCAGGATTTGGGTGCCGACAATATCGGCCTGGCGTTCCATCTGACGAGAATAGCCGGAGACAATGGCGTTGGTGACTATACCAGGCAAGGGTAAGTACTGGGTGAGGCTGGCGGTCAGGTTGCCTTTGGTGACGATCTGAAAGCCGTGGGAGAGGACGGCGTGGGATAGCTCGTGGCCTAGTAGACCGGCTAGCTCAGCTTCGGAGTCTGTGTCGAGGATGGCTCCTGAATTGACAAAAATCTTGCCGCCAGGGAGGGCAAAGGCGTTGAGGTTGCGATCGAGAACGACGTCAAAGGTGTAGTCAAAATCGTCGCGGCCAGCGACAGCAGCGAGTTTATTCCCAATACCGCGTACGTAGCCCAGCAGTTCTTCGTCTTCGGAAAGGGGTAGCTGGTCGCGGGCGGAGGCGGCTACGGATTCTCCTAAGGATTTTTCGCCCTGGAGTAGGATTAGGCTGGAGTTGAGGGCGGTAAAGGGACCGTACAGGCCGCCAGTGAGAATATAGCCAGCGGCTCCGGTGAAGATATTTGCGATCGCATTATTACGAATTTCCGCATTGGTGGCAGACTTAAACCGACGCAGGTTTTCCTCCGCCAGACCCGCATAATGCTCTGCCTCCGGATGGTCGGCATTGAGCAGAGCAAACTGACGCGAAGCAATAGACGCTTCAATCCACTGTTCACGGGTCATCATCAGCTCAATCTGGGCGCTGAGCAAATCCGGATCGTAGGGATAGAGTGTGAGCGCCTTTTCGAGGACAACCTCGGCCTCATCGGGACGCTCGTAGGTTTGCAGCAGCTCCGCGTAGCGCACATGACCGGGAATAAAAGCAGGCACTTCTGCCGTGATTAAGCCCAGGGAAACCAGCGTTTGAGATTCACGCCCGGCCTCAATGCCACGGGCTGCCTCACGCCAATAGACGGCACCTCCAGGCGATAGCTGCTCCGGGTCACGAAAGGGCTGGGCCGGGATATCTTCGAGATCGTCTTCATCTCGCCAGCCAAAGGTTTTAGCTTCGCGGTAGATAGCTTCAGCCGCTGCAATGTCTCCAGCGAGATACAGTCGGTCGGCTTCGATAATAAGTTCTCGTTGAAACCAGGTTTCATTCTCTAGGGCGGCGGCCTCCGGGTCGTAGGCAGCCTCTGGTTCTTCTGCCGGGTCAGCTTCAGTCGGCTCGGTAGTCTCGGTAGTCTCGCCGCTGTTATCTGCTGGGTCGGCGGGCTCAGCTGTCTGCTCAGGCGTATCATTGTTGGCCTCGCCTGTCTGCACAATGTGGTCAGGACGCTCCGGTGTAACTGCCTGCCCAGGCAGTGTGGCGAGCAACAGCGTCATGGAGAAGCCCACTGCTAGCAGCAGTGCAAACCGTTTAATTGCCGTCATGGTGAATAGGAATAACGGGTCAAAATCATGGGGTGATGCGGTATCGAGGTGTCCCAATAGTGATTATTTTGACAAATCTCCTTCGAAATAACCTGAGTGCATTGGCTTGTTTGACCGTCGCTGCAGTGGTCAAGCGGCGTTGCCCATCAGTGAAAATCGCTCAAATACAACAGTCGAATGGTGTGGGGCACCATATACTAAGTTTTATGACGCGTTACGAAATTAACCCACGATGAGCCCTGATACCCTTGAGGCAATTAAGCCTTATCTCAATTTTTTCCATCCACTTTTAATGTGGGCCTTGTTTGGTCTCACGATCTATGCCATGTATTTGGGCTTTCAAAGCCGCAAGGTGCGCTATGCCAGCGGCGAAGAAAAGAAGGCTCTGATCAAAGGCAAGTTTTCCATTAAACACCATCAGATGGGCTCGATTATTTTGGCGCTGATGGTTCTGGGTACCATCGGTGGCATGGCGGTGACCTATATCAATAATGGCAAGCTGTTTGTAGGGCCGCATCTGTTAGCGGGTCTAAGTATGACTGGGCTAATTGCGATCGCAGCCTCCTTAGTGCCTCTAATGCAGCGCGGTAATGAAACGGCTCGTCTCACTCACATTAGTATCAATGTTGTGCTGGTTGGTCTCTTTGGCTGGCAGGCTGTCACGGGTATGCAGATTATGCAGCGGATTTTGGAGACTGCCTTTGGCATTGTCTTTTAGTTTTGAGCCGTGAGGTCGATACCTGATATTTGAGTATCTGACTAAATACCTGAGCAAAAGAAACCGGCCATGGGTCGGTTTCTTTTTTTGTCCTGCTATTCCCTAGCAAGTCGATAGATCCAGATGCACTCTGAGTTAGTGCTATTTCAGCGCTAGCACGCCCTGTTCCTTAAGTTTGGGATTGAACTTAATGGGAATCTGGGCACCTCGGGCGGCGACGCTGGCTTTAACATCAGCTTCTACACGGCGGGCAAGCTTTTTGAGCAGTTTGTTGGTATCGGCAGGCTCGGCATTTGCGATCGCATCTCGCTCGGTATCCGTCATAAAGACCTTGGCATCAATCGGCTTTTCCCACATCAGCTGCTGATCGCTATTGCCAGGTGGTACCGAACCATATTCGCTCAGCCAGGCGTTACGAATTTCGTCCAGGAGTGTGCGACTAGGACGGGCCACCGTATAAACCTTAAACCAGTGGCACTGCTGCGGACAGCGCACCAGGTGCTGGGTGAGGCCCACGCTAATATCCCGTGAGTAACCCACATACTGCAGCGATTCCGCCTGGTCAAAGATGGCGTAAATGCCCACCTTGCCAGCTAGTCCTGATGGCAGTTCACCGTCTACAAGGTAGGGCTGCATGTCTAAACTGGCCAGGGAAGGAAGGGAGTCTGCCATGGTGGGAGTGCATTAGGTACTGGGTCAACGTTCCCTATCCTAAGGCGGCGGTTGTCCGAAACCCGATTCTTTCAAATAAACTCAACGATTGCCATCCCACCCGTTTCAAAAAGAAACACTATAGTGAAGGAAAATGTCTAATTGCTTATAACCCCGATATGAGTACACCCAAAGACGTGACCAATCGGATTATTTTTGTCCTGTTGATTGCCTTTATCGGCTGGCAGCTATTTCGTGTTGGTTTGCTCGTTGGCGTTGCCAACGGCTGGATTTAGAGAGGCTATGGACGGGTCTGGGGTGTTCAATCGCTTTGACTTGTCTCGATAAAGCCGATAACCTCTCGCATGACACCGCTGACACCCAGGCTGTTGACCCATAGCAGCTCTCCCTTGAGGGCATTCCTGTCCTTAAGCTGACTGATGGACTGTGCCAGTGGATGATTGATGTATCCAATAATCAAAATGATTAGGTCACAGTTTTCCAATTTTGGCCTGAGCTGCTGCTGCGGTATCTTATCCGGCGGGATCTGGATGAGTTCTTTGAGTCTGTACTGCTGCTGCAGTTTTTCAGACACGCCACGCGTCATGTTCTCATGTCCCCCCACCATGGCAATCTTCCAGGTTGATAGATCGAGGGACGGTGGCGCAGGTAGGTGCTCCTCGCTGTTATGGGCTTCCGCCATGACCTGAGCCCTGGCCCTACCTAGCTCAACGTAGCAGCTCCCCAGCTCGGATTGCTGATTTTCTATGGCTGTTTCCAATTTTTGAATTTCATCGTCAGAAACATTGATAA
The DNA here is from genome assembly GCF_015207065.1 of Leptolyngbya cf. ectocarpi LEGE 11479. Classification (GTDB taxonomy): domain Bacteria; phylum Cyanobacteriota; class Cyanobacteriia; order Phormidesmidales; family Phormidesmidaceae; genus Leptothoe; species Leptothoe ectocarpi. The sequence goes on from NZ_JADEXP010000039.1 coordinate 13,331, forward strand.
AGGCCGTATATTCTTGCCGGAGCGATGTCTGCTGCTCTTGGAGGGCGAGATAATTCTTGTGGGTGTCTAGCCAACGTTCTTCGAAATCAGCGCTGGTTTGTTGGGATTGCTTCACATCTGCCTGGAGCTGCTTGACCGTCGTGTTAAAAGACTGTTTCGTTTGCTTATACTGAGCCTGAATCACGTGTAGCTGCTGTTCTAGGTCAACCTGACGCTGTCGAGATTCGAGCAGCTGTTGGGCTGTCTCTTGTAGCCGTTGCTGTAGTGTATGGCTGTGTTGCTGCGATGTCTCCTGACGCTGTTGAGACTGGTCGTGCTCCTGACGTAGGGCAACCAGCTGACGGCTCATCTCTTGCAGCTGCTGTGCTAGGGCATGGTTCTCTTGCTGCGATATCTCTAGCCTCTGTTGTAGCTGATGTATTCGCTGCTGGGTTTTGCCGGTGATACTTTCCCAAAGCTGTAGATACCAAAGACTGGCACGTCTGATAGTTTTGCGGATAAGTTTCATACCACTGTCCGGTGCGGCTATTAATGATTGGCTCTATTTGGAGCTGTATAGATGCGGGTGGGCCTGCCCCTGTTAACGCTTGTCTGTGGCCAGAATCATGGTTTGAGCAGTTGCTAACAACAACGCTAGCGTAATCTTGGCGAATTGTCCGTAAGATGCAGCCTGCCTCCGAGTGTTTTGGCAGGATGCATTTCCCAGGTTCTACACACCCCGATAAAATGCTGATTGCTGTTTGTGACGGTAATCTATGCCCGCTCCCAAAATTCCCTCCGTTGCTTGGACCTGGCCTATTGGCGCGACCTGGGAAATGCCTTACATTGTCCGCTATGCCAGTAATTTAGATGACGGTCCAGAGCATGGTATCCCCTTGGGGGGGCTGGGAGCTGGCTGCATGGGTCGGGCTCCCAACGGGATATTTAACCTGTGGCATTTGGATGGGGGAGAGCATACGTTTGCTCAGTTTCCTGCCTGCCAGTTTTTAGTTTGTGAGGAAACGGCGGGGGAATCGCAGACCTATGCCATGGCCACATCGGGCGAGGGGTTAGATAGCTGGCAATGGTATCCGGCTTCGGCTGCGCTCAGCCTGCAGGACGATAAAAGAAGTAGGGTGGGCAATGCCCACAATCTAGAAGAAAGGGAAAGGGGAAAAGGGGAAGGCGGAACTTACAAAGCCTTATACCCTCGTAGCTGGTACTGCTATGAGGATATCTTTCAAGCAGAGCTAACCTGTGAGCAGTTTTCGCCCATATGGCCCCATAACTATCAAGAGAGCAGCTATCCAGTGGCGGTGTTTGTGTGGACGGCCCATAACCCGACAGACCAGCCAATTACCCTGAGTATTTTGCTGAGCTGGCAGAACATGGTGAGCTGGTTTACGAATGCTGAAGCGTCGCCGGAGATTCAGCAGCGGGAGGATGGCAGTCCGTTTTACGACTATGTGCCCCGGCTGCGGCAGAGTGCGGGCAATTTTAATCGGCGGGTGCATAGCGACCATGCCACAGGCATTGTGATGGATGGGGGCTGGTCAGGCAGCCCTGGCGAGGGCGACGGACAGTTCTGTATTGCGGTGCCAGCGGCGGCAGGGGTGACCTACCATACCCGCTGGAACCCAGCTGGAGACGGAGCAGATCTGTGGAACAGCTTTGCGGCTACCGGTAAATTAAGAAATGTTGCTGATACAACGTCTGCCGGTGAAGATGAGCAGGTGGGGGGTGCGATCTCAATCGAACTCACCCTAGCCCCTAACGAAACCAAAGAAATCCCCTTCGTACTGAGCTGGGACCTCCCCGTCACTGAGTTTGCCACCGGAAAACGAGCCTATCGGCGATATACCGATTTTTACTCATGCTCCGGTCGCAATGCCTGGCAGATAGCTCAAGATGCTCTAGCCAACTACTCAACCTGGCGACAAAACATTATCGACTGGCAGCAGCCCATTCTCGATCGATCAGATCTCCCCGACTGGTTCAAAATGGCCCTGTTTAACGAACTGTACGACATGGCCAGCGGAGGTACCCTCTGGTCCGCCGCTAGCGACGGTGACCCGGTGGGCCAGTTTGGCATCTTGGAATGCATGGACTATCGCTGGTATGAAAGCCTGGATGTGCGACTATACGGTGGCTTTTCCACCCTGATGCTGTGGCCAGAGCTAGAAAAGTCCATCATGCGAGCGTTTGCCCGAGCCATTCCTACGGAAGATCCCAAACAGCGCATTATTGGCTATTACTACACCGTTGGCGAAGGTGAGCATCTGGCCCCCCGAAAAATCAAAGGTGCCACCCCCCACGATCTGGGGGCTCCCAATGAAAACCCCTGGATTGCCACCAACTACACCAGCTATCAAGACTGCAACCAGTGGAAAGATCTGCCCAGCGATTTTGTACTACAGGTCTACCGAGCTTTTTGTTTGACTGGTGGTGACGATATTGAGTTTTTGGCCGAGTGCTGGCCTGCGGTAACTGAGACAATCCAGTATCTCAAGCTGTTTGATCTCGATGGGGACGGCGTTCCTGAAAATGGTGGTGCTCCTGACCAAACCTTTGACGATTGGCAGCTAAAAGGATTAAGCGCCTACTGCGGTGGTCTCTGGCTAGCAGCGTTGGAAGCCGCCATCAAAATGGGTGAAATCCTACAGCAGCACCAAAAAATCTCGGGCAGCTTTGCTATTCTCAAGTCTCAATATCAGCGCTGGATAAAACAGGGCAAAATTGTCTATCAAAACAAGCTGTGGACTGGCAGTTTCTATCGTCTGGATGCCGAGAGCAAATCCGATGTGGTGATGGCCGATCAGCTCTGCGGTCAGTTTTGCGCCCGTCTGATGGATCTGCCAGACATTGTCGATGAAGAATACATCGATATCGCCCTAGACACTATTTACGATGCCTGTTTTATAAAATTCAACGAGTATGCCGCCAAGCATGCCACACCGCAAAATCAAAAGTTTGAAGGTGCCCAGGCTGGATTTTTTAGTGCGGCTCAGCTAGGCATGGCCATTGGTGCCGCTAATGGTGTCAAACCCGACGGTTCCCCCCAGAACCCGGACGATACCCATCAGCTGGAGGTGTGGACCGGCATTAACTTTGGCCTAGCCGCATTTTTAGCCCAGATGGGCAAGCGGGAGCAGGCCATGGCGATTACAGAAGCCGTGGTGCGCCAGATTTATGACTATGGCTTGCAATTTCGCACCCCAGAGGCGATTACCGCCGTAGGAACATTTCGTGCCTGTCATTATCTGCGTCCCATGGCCATTTGGGGGCTGTATGCCCAGCTCCAACCTACAATGGACGTTGATTGACTCACCTAGCTAAGGAACAGCACGTTTATGGGCGCGTTTTCAGGAGCCAATAACCACACCACCAGTGGTAATGTCGGTGTTGCCATCATCGCCGGAGTCGGTGGCGATCTCGCCTTTCAAGACTTTGCCACCGATGCTACAGGCGAGCTAAAAAGCTATTTGACCATCGGGGGTGACCTAGCCAAGCAGACTGTTGATCTAGGGACTCTTCCTGAGACCAGCGGCTCGTTTAATGTGTCATTCCCTGCCGATACTGACATCAGCCTATTTGACACAGTTGTTGTGGCCACAGGCGAGACCAGCGTAGGTGCGGCTAGAGTGCCTTAGACGTCTGCTGCTAGGCAGAAGCCCGCGCTGAGTTGAAACTCCAGCGCTAACTGAGGGTTGTCCGCTAAAAGGGACAATTTGGCTGGGAGACGCTATTGCTCGATCGTAGACCGGTTGAAGTCTAGTTGACACTTATGAAAGCGAAACCTAAAAACATATCTCCGATGATTGTGTCCCTTCCAGTGGACACCCTTCAGTAGCCCTGGGTTTCCAACCCTGGGCGGATGTGTGCTTTAAATCTGAGGTGAGTTGCACAAGGGATATGAATTGTTATTGCTCGTCAAGTAGAGAAAGTTGTTTCCCATGACGGGATTGTTTGAGCTGAGCTAGCTGTACGCCTTCATGCTCCAGCAGCCAGCGTTTACGCTCTAAACCTCCGGCGTAGCCAGTCAGGCTACCGTTAGCGCCGATCACTCGATGACATGGCAACACAATAGAAATTGGGTTCAGACTGTTGGTAGTGCCCACAGCCCGGACAGCGGCGGGATTACCCAGCTGCTGGGCCAGTTCACCATAGGACATGACACATCCTGGTGGTATCGAACGGAGAGCATGCCAGACAGTGGCCTGAAATTTAGTCCCGCCAGGGTTGACTGGGATCTCATCAATGATGCTCAGATCGCCTGATAAGTAGGCGCGGATGCGGGCCACGATATCTTTGACAGGTCGGTCAGCTTTTCCGTGGCTCATTTCAGTCAAGGAAAATGAGCCATAGCGCTTTTCTAACAAACGCATCATTCTCTGTTCGTAGCCTACGTAATCCAGTGACACTAGCACATCGGCATCGGTGACTAGCAAAATCTCTCCTATGGGAGAGTCTACTTTGGTAAGGCTCAGCGGCTGTGTCGAAATGGCCATAGTGTAGAAATAGCAGCAGCGCCGATTGGGTAAATCGTAGTGTGGCTCAAGAAGTTTAGGTATGGAGAAAGGCTTACGCTTCGATGAGTTCACGCGGCTTGATGCCGGAGACATCTGTTTCCAGCTGTGCGATAGCCAGCCGATACTCGGTCTCAATCCGCATCCAGACCACTGGCGAGCCACCCGTATGAGCGGCAATTTTGATAGCCAGCTCAGGTGTCAAAGCTGATTTACCACTGAGCATGCGACTGATGGTAGAGGCACTAACGCCGATAGCTTCAGCCAACTGCGCACCACTCATATCGTCCATGTGCATATCTTTGATAATTTCTGCCGCTGGCATTGGGCGCTCACACAGTGGCAAGTGGTTAAAGCGTGTCTCAGTCATTTTATGCTCTATGGTCTTGAGTGAGTTCCGTCTGTGTATTCGATACCGGTTACATCGGCAGTCATTTTATTGAAGTGGAATATCAATCGATAGTTACCACTTACTCGAATTTCCCACCAATCTTCGCCGTGCTTCTTATACTTTTGAAATTTATAGCTATTAGCCGAAAAGGTTTCCTTCAGTTCTCCAAACGAACGGACAGTATTCAAAGATTTCAGAATCGCTTTTAGCTTCTTAGCTGCCTTACTTGGCAGCTTCATGTTTTTGTCTTTTGGAGGCTCCTCTTGGGTACCTTTCCACCAGACTTCTAAGTTCTTAGTCTTGAATGATTGAATCATAGCTCATTTTCTGTGCGCTGTGCGCAATTAGCAATATCTTTTAAAGGCATTGCTCAGTTAGCTCCCTGAAATGCTGATTGAGCTAAATCGTATAGCCCTACCATAGCGCCCGGAAATTGTTTGCGTTCTAATGGAATTGCTAGCTGGTTGAGACGTTCTACGATGTCATCTTCAGCGTTTGGTTTTTTTCGGGCTAACAGCATCCAAACGCGAGATTTGCCCTGTAGGGGACCGGCTTTGAGTGAAGTGAGTTCTTGCGCATACTGGTCGAGATCATCACTTTCCAGTTTTTTGATGCCAACATCTAGGGTACTCAGGACCGTATCCGCGTCAGAAAAATTGAAGCGATGGTTGTAATAGCTAAACTGTAGCCGTGCCCTCGAAAAGACGTAGAGCTTATCTCCTGGCTGCCACTGGGCCTGGACATATTCCATCGCGGGTCGCACATGGTCAAAGTGAAATCGGGCGGGCTGCACCATATTCCGTAAAGACTTGCCCACCGGCATGATGATCAGACCGACAGCCATGATTACGCTAATGAGGCTGAGGATGCGGGGGCGTTTGTTCCAGCGGCTTAGCCAAAAGACAATTCCCTCGGCCACGATAATCAATCCGTAGGGAACTAGGAACAACACTAAGCGTTCTCTAAAGGGATATTTGTGTAGGTAGGAGGCGACTAAGTTGGCAATAAAGGGAGCGCCTAGGTAGAGTAGGTGCGATCTCTGATTTCGATACAGACAGACCACACCCGTGAGAAAGGCCACAATTGCAATCCCATCGGCGGGGCTGCTAAACCCCATAGGCCGATAAAAGAAGCGACTCATGGAATCGAGCAGCCACAGAATATCAAACCAGCTGTCGGGGTAACGGCTGGCCCAGCCATCGCTGAGACCAGTTTCTGCTAAGGTTTGGCGAATAATCCCAAAGTAAAGACAGCCCAGGCTGGCGACCCAAACGCTGTAGAGCGGTATGCGTCGCACCCAAAACGCTTTTATCTGTGACCAAGGAGCCTGCCAGAGACGGAGCTTAACAATGTTGCCACCCTCCACTCCGGCCATGACAAAAATGCTGGGAAAGGCCAGCCAGATACTGGCTGCGCCCAGCACAGCGGCGGTGGCTAGCCTATTTAGGCGAGGTTTGATGGTATCTAGAGATATCACCACCATAAACAACCATAGACCCAGGGCGACATCCCAACTGTAGGGTTTGGTCTCACCAGCAAAGTAGACAATATAGCTTTGCATGGCAAACAGCCACAGGGCGATGGGGCGAGTCCAGCCACGGGCAAACTGTCGCGTAAAGCGGTAGTACAGCCATAGCGACAACAGCCCCCCTAAAAGCGGAAATAGTCTCAGGGCATATTCGTGGGTGCCCCACACGTCCATTAAAAATTTCTCAACCCAGAGAAATAGAGGTGGCGCAGCCTGGTTGTAATCGAGCGCCTGGAGCAGCCTCAAATAATCGCGTTCTAGTAAATTGAGAGCCAGGGAGACCTCATCAAACCAGAGGGAGCGATTGCTCAAGTACTGGACCAGCCTCACTAAAATTCCTAGCCCGATGCCGACTAAGGACAGTCGCTCCAGCCAGGGAGCAGGAGGATGGGCTAGGAATTTGCGCGTTTGGGTGAGCACGGTGGATAGAGAAACAGGAGAGCTTTTACTTGTCTACCATGTTTGTCGCTGCCCTACTCAGCCATGACCGGAGCCATAACCGGTCCGCAGACTTTGCAAATGGCCTCAATGTGGCGGTGGTCGGTGCCACAGCAGCCCCCTAGAACGGTTAGGTGGGGCAGTTGCTGCTTGAGGATGTAGAAGCGCTCACCCAGATCTTGGGGGTTGCCGTCATCCAGGGTTTCAGCTTCGTCGAGTTCGGCGTGGCTCATCATGGACGCGTTGGCGCGAATGCCGCGAATGCGCTCGACCCAAGCTCCCTGATTGAGAATAGCCCGGTCAAAGTGGATGGGATGGGCGCAGTTGATCATGTAGTAGGCTGGATAGCCATCGGTGGCCTGATCGACGCTGTTGATGGCGTCCTCTAAGCTCATCCCTGTGGGCAGCTTGCCGTCGGTTTCGACGGTAAAGGAAATGACGACGGGCATCTGGGCCTTTTGGGCCGCGCGGACAATGCCAATGGCTTCTTCGGCATAGGTGATGGTCATGGCCGTAATCAGGTCCGCTGTGGTATTGCGGAAGGTATCAATCTGATCCTGGTGGTATTGCTCAGCTTCGGTGGCGCTCATCAGGCTGTCAGGGTTGTAACCGTCGCCACGGGGACCGATGCAGCCGCTGAGGACGATGGGTGTGTGGGAGGTGTCGTAGGTGTTGCGGGTGAGTTCGAGCAGTGCGATCGCACGTCTATTCACATCCGCCAGTTCTGCTGCACCATACCCTTGACGTTTGCCCCAGTCAGCATGAGCCCGCCAAGTAGGAGCCTCCAAAACCAGACCCATACCGTAGGTTTGGGCCAGTTCACCATAGATATCAAAATAGTTACGGAGGGCTGCATTGCCCAGAGGGCGATCCAGGAGAGTAAATGAAGCAAAATCCGGCAAATCCCAACCTTGCTGAAACAGTAATACGGTCTCTAGGCCAGCATCGGTGATAAAAACACGGTCTGATAGCTGGGGTAGCTGATGTCGATAGTTGGTCATGGATGTGTGTCCCTAACGGGTGTGAACGATTTGGTTTAATTTGATACAAATTGCCCATAGTGATTCCTAAGGGCATCCTGTGACATTCATCACATCCCCAGTACGGAGCACAGCGCCATCCCCAGACAACCGTGGCAAAATAGGCAGTGACCCATGCCCATTACTTTTCATGCTGCGCCTTTCTGAGATCAAGCTGCCCCTCGACCACACGGATGAGGATTTACATACCGCCGTCCTAAAAAAACTACGTCTTAAGGCTGCGGACCTAACCAGCTACAACGTCTTCAAGCGCAGCTATGATGCCCGTAAGCGGGGTGAAATTCGGCTGGTGTACATTGTTGATGTGGAGACACCCAGGCAAAAACAGCTGCTGGGTCGGTTCAAAAACGATGCCCATGTCAAACCCACACCGGACACTAGCTATCACTACGTTGCAGAGGCTCCTAGCATGTTAGAACACCGCCCGGTTGTCATCGGCAACGGCCCCTGCGGTATGTTTGCCGGTCTGTTGCTGGCCCAAATGGGATTTAAACCCATCATTCTGGAGCGAGGTAAGGCCGTCCATGAGCGTTCTGTGGATACCTTTGGCTTTTGGAGTAAGCGCAAGTTTAAGCCCGAGTCCAATGCCCAGTTTGGTGAGGGCGGCGCGGGCACCTTCTCTGATGGCAAGCTCTATAGCCGGATTAAAGACACCAACCATCACGGTCGCAAAGTCCTGCAAGAGCTAGTCAATGCAGGTGCGGCCCCAGAGATTCTCTATGTGAACAAACCCCACATTGGCACCTATCGCCTAGTCAAAATTGTTGAGAATCTGCGCACCACCATTCTCTCTCTCGGTGGCGAAGTTCGGTTTGAAACCCGTGTGAACGATATTGACATTGAAGATCATCAGGTGCGAGGGGTGGTGCTGGCCAACGGCGACTATATTCGTACCGATCATGTTGTACTTGCAGTGGGCCATAGCGCCCGCGACACTTTTGAAATGCTCCATCATCGGGGTGTCTACATTGAACCTAAACCATTCTCCATCGGCTTTCGTGTGGAGCATCCTCAACCGCTGATTGATACCTGCCGGTTTGGTGAGCAGGCAGGACATCCCATCTTGGGGGCGGCGGACTATAAGCTAGTGCATCACTGCAGCAACGGTCGCTCGGTCTATAGTTTCTGTATGTGTCCCGGTGGTCAGGTGGTGGCAGCTACCTCCGAAACCGGACGAGTGGTAACCAACGGTATGAGTCAGTATGAACGCAGTGGTAAGAATGCCAATAGCGGCATCGTTGTCGGTATCACACCCGAAGCCGACTATCCCGCTGGCCCGCTGGCCGGAATTGCCCTGCAGCGGCAGCTAGAAGCGTGCGCGTTTGAGCTAGGGGGCAGCACCTACGAGGCTCCAGGCCAGCTATTGGGAGACTTTCTCATGGGGCAACCATCCGCACAGCTGGGAAGCGTTAAACCCACTTACCGACCCGGTGTGCATCTGTGCGATCTGAGCCCCAGTTTGCCAGACTACGCCATTGAGGCCATCCGCGAAGCGATTCCTGTGTTTGACAAAAAAATTCCAGGATTTGCCATGCATGATGCGGTGCTTACCGGTGTCGAAACTCGGACATCATCTCCGATTCGCATTAAGCGCGGCGATGATTTTCAGAGCCTCAATACCAAGGGACTCTATCCTGCTGGAGAAGGTGCAGGCTACGCAGGCGGTATTCTCTCGGCTGGCGTTGATGGGATAAAAGTAGCTGAAGCTGTTGCTCTTAGTGTGGTGAAAAAAACCTCATGCCTGGTATGAAATACTCCGATCTGCTAAAACATCCCGAAGGTGGCCGTTATCTAGAAGTTTATCGCTCTGCGAAAAAGCTCTCTACTGATAACAAAACAAGGACAGCCCTAACGCATATTTACTTTTCTCTCGAACCCCATGAAGTCAGCCGCTTTCATCGTGTCAGTAACGACGAAGTTTGGAACCTTTATCAGGGAGAGGGGCTTTATCTATATCAGTGGGATGGCCAATCGTCTAGCCTGGAGTCCATTGAACTCTCGGCGAAGTCCATGAACTTCTGCCATGTGATTCCTGCTGGCTATTGGCAGGCCGCCGTACCGCTCAAGAATCGAGTGCTGGTGGGCTGCTCTGTCGCACCAGGATTTGAATTTGAAGATTTTGAGCTGATTGACTCAGCTCCGGACATTGCAGAAACGCTGAGAAAGCTCAATCCTGACTTGAGTAAACTCCTCTAATTGGATTAAGGATGAAGGAATTCATAAAATCCATATTCCTCAACCTCGTTGTTTCATAGGCAATGCTTATCAATGTAATTGACTATAGGCATTTGACACGGCTGAATTTTGCTTAGAGGATTAAAAGCAGATACACACCGCAGTCTACCTACACAGCACGGTCCCTCATAACTTAGAGGAGATTGTTGTTCGAAGATTGTTTTTTTAGCTGTCTTAACAAGTATGGCTATTCGCTATAAGTCATGCATGTTGGGGCCTGCTGGTATATCTGGTCAAAATTAGCCTGGCTTTTAAGCTTCAGAGCATGGCGCTATGACGGTTAAAGAGTTTTCTGTGACAACAGTTGAAAATCTTACGCCAGACGTATGGATAGGTCCTGTCAATAATTGCGATCGCAGACTCTATCAGGCTTTAAACCTGATACAGAGCCGGTCGTTTTTGTTGGGATGTGGATTGGGTTTATTGATGACGATTGGCTACTTTAATTTGACCGCTGGCAAAGCAGAGACAGAGCCTCTGAGGTTTCCCCCAGCACTCAAAAATCTTGAGAGCTATCGGTAGCGTATTCTGAAGTCTTCTATCTATAATTGAGGCCGTAGCTTATTTAGAAACTACGGCCCACACTTTGTTTAATACTGACTACCCGTTTGGCGATGCTGAAGCGCCGTTAGGCCATCGCTTTCTAATAGGTCTCCGCTGCTGATTTGAGCGTAAATTAACAGATGATCACCTGCAACAGTGTGAGTTTTTGGCAGGCATTGTAGATAGGCCAGGGCGTCTGTCAGTATTAGCTTGTCACTATCGGTGCGTTCGGTGCTCAGGGGTTTGGGTTCTACCTGACAGGATGTTTGACAAGAAAAGTGGCGACGTACGCGACGTCCTTCTTTGAGAATATTAAGTACAAAAGGTCGGTCGGTTTGTAAGCTTGCGATCGCACCATCTCCCAACGGCAGTGCCACCATAATACCGGGGGGTGTAAAACTCGCTTGAGAAACCCAGGATGTCAAAATAGCGCGGTTCTCTCCATGATGTTCAAACGTAATTACCCCAAGCGATCCAATAATTCGTCCCATTGCCTGGGCAGTGCGGTTGGCCTGAGCATCTCTTGCTGTCTGGCGGGGGCTCTGCTGTCGTGACCGTTTACGCAGCTGTTGGGCAAATCGAGTTGCCGCTTCACGACAGGTATTGAGCCCTTCTTCATCGGGGCTAAACTTAATCCGCAGTGGTTCAAACCCAAACCGATAGCCCGCATCCCGCAGCTTGTTTGCGAGTAAATCAATCGCCTCACCGCTCCAGCCATAGGAGCCAAATACCCCCACCAGCTTAGTTTTAGCAATGTGGGTCAAAATTGTTCCCAGTGCTGTCTGTACCTGCACTGGAGCGTGACCCCCGAGGGTAGGAGAACCAATAATAAATCCATCACAGTCGGCGACAGTCTGAGCCAGTGCATCTGCGGGCGTGTGCTCACAGTTAATTAACTCGACCGCCAGCTCTGACTCAGTCAGCGTTTGAGCAATGGCGTTGGCCATAGTAGCCGTACTGCCATAGGCCGAGGCGTAGAGCACAGCTACCCGTAGCTGGCGCTGGGTTTGTTCTTGACACCACTGCCGATAGTCTTGGTAAAACCGGCTAAGACTGTGACGAATTAGCGACCCATGACCCGGAGCCAGTAGGTTTGGGGTGAATGCTTCAAACGCCTTGAGCGCTGTTTCGACCTGTTTTGCTTGGGGAGCCTGGAGACAATCAAAATAGTAGCGCCGATCGCTGTTTAGTTTACGCCAGTCTGTATCCCATACGGTATCGCTACAAACATGAGCACTAAAGAGTTTGTCGGTGTAAAGAATCTTGCTGGCTGGGTCATAGGTACACAGGCCATCAGGCCATCGGGGTGTCGGCACGGTAACAAACTGCAGCCGATGATTTTGGCCGAGATCAAGACAGTCGCCGCTACGTACAGCTGAAATTGGGTTATTAGGTAGCGCCGTTTTTAATACATTGGCAGCAGGGCGAGAGCAAATAATAGTCGCCTGGGGTGCCAAAATACAGAGCTGCTTTAGGGTCGCAATACGATTTGAATTAACGTGGCTAGCGACAATATAGTCAAGGGTGGCTACATCAATTTGCTGCTGTAAAGACTCTAGATAGATGTCTGTAAAAGATTCTCCTGGCGGGTCGAGAATTGCTGTTTGATCGCCAATGATAATATACGAATTCGCCGTTGTTCCGCGACGGCGACCATATTCAACTTCAAACTTAAGCCGGTCCCAGGTGCGAGATCGCAACACACGAGTGTCAAGGCCGATCTCGTCTACTTGTACATCTCTTGGGCGCACTTTAGCCGTCGGCAGTGATGTTGTTTCAGCGATGGATAATGTTGAGGTCATGATAACTTTCTTCCTTGTCAAAGTCCCCTAGTATTGGGGGATTTAGGGGGGCAATCAGAATATTGGGTACTTTTCATACAATTCCCGAGATTAGAGTCGCAACAGCGCTAGTAATGGCTGCCTGCTTTGCGGTGATGTATGGCTGTAATGCCATCTGGATGAGCAACACGACCCACAGCGGCGGTGCAATAAATAATCCAATGGTCGCTGGCGTCTACTCGGCTGTTCACCGTACATTCTAAATAGGCTAGAGCCTCAGCCAGAATCGGTGAGCCGTTGTTGGCGTTATAGGTGGCGATACCTGTAAACCGGTCGGCACCGGGGGGAAACCGTTTGAGAAAATGTTTTGTCAATCGCTGATAGTTGTCTTCTTCTAAAACATTGAGAACAAACGTGTCGCCGCCGTGGAGAAGAGACTCTATTGCCCGATCTTTGGCTACCGCTACTGCCAGACCCAAGGGCTGAAAGCTGGCCTGAATCACCCAGGAAGCCAGCATGGCACTGGTGACCTCATCTTTGCGAGTAGTCAACAGATAGAGCCCGGTGCTCAGCCGCCCGAGTGCCTGGTCCAAGCCTGACTCTAGCTGTTTGTTGCGTCGCGGTCGTCGATTTTTTTCTAGCCACTGATCCAGGTCGGTGCCCGCTTCCTCACAGCGCTGGTCTGTCGCAGTCGATGGCTCTGTTTTAATTAAAACTGGTGGAAATGCTTCGGAGAGTCCGAACTCTAAAAACTGATTGCGCAGCGGATAGATGGGCTCATCATCACCGCCACCGGTCTCAAACAGCCCGATAGCTTGTTTGTCGTGGGCAGCGGCCAGTAGCGTGCTTAGCAGAGGGGCAAACAGCGATGATGAATTTTCCTGGGGCGGCATGCCAATAACCAGGGCTGCAGCCTCTGCCACCAGTTCTCTTATATCGTGGGGGTCGGCTTCTTCCATATCCACCAGCTCAACCTCAGTGCCGGTTTTGGTCAAACCTTGGGCAATGGCTCGGGCAATGCGATCGCTATAGCCATAGTCAGCAACATAGAACATCGCTACATAAGGAGCTGCCTTTGACTGAGCCTCACTCCAGGTACGATAGCGCTCGATCCAGTCCTGGCGATGTTGCAACAGCAGCGGTCCATGGCCTGTAGCAACTAGACCGACCGTAAGCTTATCCATCCGTTTTAGGGCTCCCAACACAGACCGGGCATTGGGTCCCATCAGACAGTCATAGTAGTACTGAAAGTCAGTTTCCAGCAGCTGCGGTAGCTCATCATAGAGGTTGTCGTCACAGTAGTGCATGCCAAACACGTCGCAGGTATAAAGCACCTGGGTGCCGCTGTCGTAGGTAAAAATGGTGTCGGGCCAGTGAAGATTAGGGGCAGAGACAAATTCCAGACAATGCCCTTGGCCCAGATCCAGCGAATCACCGCTTTTGACCA
>NZ_JADEXP010000040.1 GCF_015207065.1 Leptolyngbya cf. ectocarpi LEGE 11479
AGATAGTCTCCCAGGGTATAGGGAATCACAAAGTAGCCGTCGGCTAGCCCCTGCATCAGGGCACTGGCCCCCAGCCGATTGGCCCCATGGTCTGAAAAGTTGGCTTCTCCCAACACAAATAGGCCAGGAACCGTGCTCATCAGGTGATAGTCCACCCACAGACCGCCCATGGTGTAGTGCACTGCCGGGTAAATACGCATGGGTTCTTCATAGGGGTTTTCATCGGTGATGCGTTGATACATTTGGAAAAGGTTGCCGTAGCGAGCTGTGATCTTGTCTTTTCCATCACGTGCGATCGCATCTTGAAAGTCTAGATATACCGCTAGGCCCGTGGTGCCCACGCCTCGACCTTCATCGGTCATTTGCTTGGCATTCCGCGAGGCCACATCCCGAGGCACCAGATTGCCAAAACTGGGATAGCGCTTTTCTAAGTAATAGTCTCTCTCCGCTTCTGGAATCTCATTCGGTGGACGATCATCCCCTGGTTTTAGCGGCACCCAGACACGACCATCGTTGCGCAAACTCTCACTCATCAGGGTGAGTTTTGACTGATAGTCTCCTGATACTGGAATACAGGTGGGATGAATCTGGGTATAGCAGGGGTTAGCAAAGTAAGCCCCCCGCTTGTAGCAGCGCCAGGCTGCCGTGACGTTAGAGTTACGACCATTAGTAGATAGATAAAACACATTGCCATAGCCGCCAGTGCACAGCAGCACCGCATCCCCCTGGTGACGCTCCAGCTCGCCCGTAATCAAATTGCGGGTAATGATACCTCGAGCATGGCCGTCGATGACCACCAGATCTAGCATCTCCCGGCGGGTAAAAATCTCAATCTGGTCCGCCATTTTCATCATGGCGCTGTAGGCTCCGAGCAAAAGCTGTTGCCCCGTCTGTCCACGGGCATAGAAGGTGCGTGACACCTGCGCCCCGCCAAAGGAACGGTTAGCCAACAGCCCGCCATATTCCCTGGCAAAGGGCACTCCCTGCGCGACGCAGTGGTCAATAATATGGTTGCTAATTTGAGCCAGACGATACACATTCGCCTCGCGCGAGCGATAGTCTCCTCCTTTGATAGTGTCGTAAAACAACCGCCAGATACTATCGCCATCATTAGGATAGTTTTTAGTAGCGTTAATGCCCCCCTGGGCTGCAATACTGTGGGCGCGTCGCGGAGAATCCTGAATGCAAAAGCTTTTAACGTGGTAGCCCAGCTCCGCCAGTGTGGAGGCCGCCGATGCCCCCGCCAGACCTGTACCCACAACAATCACTGTGTGCTTACGCTTGTTGTTGGGGTTAACCAGCTGACAGTGGTCTTTAAAGTTGTTCCACTTATCTTTTAATGAACCGTGAGGAATACGAGGATCAAGAACCATAAAAAAACGTAGGTTGCGGTTGAGACAAGACCCAACAAGACGAAAAAAACGTAGGTTGCGGTTGAGGTACGAAACCCAACAAGTTGCGGTTGAGGTACGAAACCCAACAAGTTGCGGTTAGGGCTCAAGTCACCAGCCCAACATAAATGCCCAACGGCAACACCACAAACCCCAGGGCAATACCAATCGCTAGAACCAAGCTAACCCCGTACGCAACAGGACGCACCGTAGCATTCAAGGCGCCCAAAGATTGCAGCGCACTCCAAATACCGTGACGCAGGTGGCTAGCCAGCAGCACCATAATGCCAACATAGCCAAAGGCATATAAAGGCTGCTGAAATTTTTCGATCACCAGTCGGGCCAGGTCGCGAACCTCTGAATCGGGCACAGTATAGCGAGTCCCAAACTTAAAGGTGAGCAAGTGCCATACCAAAAAGCTACCAAGGACTACCCCAGTAACAATCATGGTGCGGGAACTCAGCGTCTGGTAGCTGGGGGGGCCGGCAGACGTATAGGTGCTATAGCCTTGGGGACGCGCCCTCAACCGTCCTAGAAAGATTTGCACCCCCATCAGTATGTGTAACCCAATAAAACCCAGCAAAACTAGCTCAATTAACCAGAACAGTGGTCCCAGACGTTCTGTAACGTAACCGAACTGGTTGTAGCCATCGGCACTGGCTAGCAGGATCAGATTGCCTGTCATATGAATCATGACAAAGGCCACCAGGGCAAGACCGCTAATGCCGGTGATTAGTTTTTTGCCAACGGATGATTGATACAGTCTGATAACACGATTGGGCGCAGGCGCTGCGGTCATAGTCGAGGAGCGGGGGCAGACAGTCTATCTATTTTGCCTGGTGACGCTGGTTTAGATAACCAGTGGCAGCAAAAGTTTGGATTCTGTATCCTCAATACTTAAACCTTTGGGCTGATGTTGTGTAGCTGTGCCCTGGGTCTTTACGATAAAGATGATGCGCTTTGGGTGGACCATGGATTTGGATTATACGTTGGCCTCTGAACTAGTGGGGACAGCTGCTGGGGGAGCGGCGTTGGTGGCAGCGCTGCTAAGGAGCCGCTATGGCAAGCGTCAGGCAGAGCAGACGACGACGATTGAGTCCCTAGAGTCGGCCAAGAGCAAACTGTCTGAGCAGCTGTCCCTGGCCAAGGGGCAAACGAGCACCCTAACCGAGGCGATGGCCCTGGCCAAGGACGCGGTGATGTCCCTAGAGCAGCAGGTTCAAGAACTTAAGGATGAGTGCGATCGCACCTCCAAAGCCTTAACCACCTCCAAAAGCAAAGTCAGCCAGCTCCAGGCCACCGTCACCACCCTCACCACCGATAAGCAAACCCTGGGCCAATCGCTCCAACAGCAGCAGCAGCAAGTAGCCCAGCTAGAATCTGACCTCCAATCCGCGCAGCAACAATCCCTCATCGCCCAACGCACCGCTGAGCAGAAGCTTCATCAGCTACAGCAAGAAATTAAAGCCGGCCAAGCCAGCCAAACCAAACTCAATAACCAGCTCAAACAGGCACAGGCCGAGACCGCTACCCTGCAACAGCAGGTCACTCAGTTAACCGCAGGCAAAAAACAGCTCACTGAAACCACAGCCACCCTAGAGCAACAGAAACAGCAGCTAAAGAAATCCCTGGACCTCGCCCAATCCGAGACCACCCAAGCTCAGCAGCAATCTACACAGCTCACAGATGAGCGGGATCAGCTACGCACAGCCATTAGTACCCTAGAACAGCAGCTCCAAACACAGCAGGATGCCCTAACCCAGGCTAGAGTAGAAGCTAGTCAAATTCAGCAAACGTCTCGGAGCCTGACAGATGAGCGAGATCAGCTACGTGCAACCATTAGCACCCTAGAACAGCAGGCCCAAACACAGCAGGATGCCCTGGCTCAGGCTAGAGCAGAAGCTGGTCAAATTCAACAAACGTCTCAGAACCTGACAGATGAGCGGGAGCGGCTGCGCGCAACTATTAGCACCTTAGAGCAGCAGGCTCTCACAGCGCAGACCACCCTGGCCCAGGTTAGAGAAGAGGCCGCTCAAGCACAACAAACCACCGATGAACAGCTGACAGAACTGGCCGCAGACAAAAAACAGCTGGCTGCAACCATAGCGACCCTGGAGCAACAGGCTCAGCAGCAGCAACAGACACTTGACGCTGTTCAGACAGACTCCGCCGATGCTCAGCAACAGACCCGTCAGCTGAGTGCAGAAAATAATCAGCTAAAAGAAAACCTCACAGTCCTTGAGCAGCAAGTCAGCGAGCTACAGCAAAACCTAACAACAGCCCAGACCGAAACGGCCCGAGTCCGGCGTGAACTAACCTATGAGAAAACTCAGCTGAGTCAGGTCAACATCACCCTGCGGGAACAAAATCAAGACCTGCAACAGGCGCTTAACTCAGCCCAGTCAGAGGAGGATCCGGCTAAAGTCTTGGTCGCTCAGCTACAGGAGCAAGTGCAACAGCTACAGCAGGAGTTGCAATCCCAAACAGAGTTAGCCAACGACGAGCAAGACCAAGTAGAACAACAGCTGCTAGAACTACGTCAAGAGCGAGAGCAGCTGCAGAACCAACTTCAAAACAGCCAGTCTCAAATTACCCAGGCCAATGATCAAGTTCAGACCTTGACCACCGACCTAACCCAGACGCAACAAACCCTGGCAAACACAGAAGATGAGATAGAACAAACGCGACTTCAGTTAGAAACATCTCTCGAAGCTCAGCTTGAAGCTCAACAACGTCAAGCTACTGAACAGTTAGAAAGCCTGCGAGAAGAGCGCGATCTGCTCCAAAGTCAAGCTAACGAGCAGTTAGAGACGTTAGAGAGCCTACGCCAAGAGCGCGACCAGCTACAGACCCAAGCAGACCAGATAAACGTCTTAGAGACCCAGCTGGCCGAAACCCAGCAAGCTTTGAGTGCTGCTAGTAACACAGCAGAACAAGACTTAGCGGCCCTGCGTAGGCAGTTAACTGCCGCTACCGAAGAACAGCAGGGGCAAGCCGCCGAACAGTTAGAAAACCTACGCCAAGAACGTGACCAGCTGCTTCAAGCCCTCGACGATAGCCAGACTCGGGCAGACCAGGCCGATACCCTGACAGATCAGCTAGCCGAAACCCAGCACACACTGAACGAGTCAACCACAGAGGCTGAACAAACAATATCAGAACTACAGGCCGAGTTAGACGCCCTCAAGACACACCTAAAAATGCTCCAGGAGACATCGACCGATCCGCTGGAAGAGCTGACAACGGCCAATGCTCAGCTGACCGAGGAGTTAGAAGCGACCAAAACCAAAATGGCAACCCAGGCCGAGCAGCTATCTAGCGCTACCAAAGAGCAAGTTGCCCTCAAAGAAGCCCTCAACTTGAGCCAAAAGGTGATTATGTCCCTCCAGCAAGCACCTGCTGCCACACCGGTTGAGCCTGGGGAAAAGGCAACAGGTGCTGAAGCAGAACCGGTCTCTGAGGAGGCTCCAGTGAATACGAATACGCCTGAGAAAACATCGTCACAGGCAGGCAGCCTTACAGATAAAAGTTTTGTACTGACCGGCACCCTCAACAATCTCACCTATGAGCAGGTCGTTAAACTCATCACCGAAGCTGGTGGACGCATCAACAAAATGCCCAGCGGCAAAACCGATTATATTGTTGTTGGTAAAAATCCTGGGAGCAAGCTCAAAAAGGCCGAAAAATATAATACGCCTCAGCTCAATGAAGCTGAGCTAAGAGCTTTATTGGATGGCGCGTAGATTAGAAAATCAGGTCAATAGGAGAGGACTTCGATAGTAAATCGCATAAAGCCAATTGCATTCTCAGGGGAGGTTGGTCCAGCCGCGCCGGGTAAAGTCCTTAAGTCCACAGGCGAGCCCTCAGTGCCCGTTAAATCGAGTACCACAACTGTATCAGTGCCATTAGCATCTGGCGATAGATTACAGTCGGGGCCTGGGGGTAAATTGTCCACCGTAGCCAGCTCGGCGCGATCCACAGCGTCCCTGGTTGAAGTGAGAGTATAGGTTGTAGCGTCTGTACCTGTCCCAATCTGTAGGGAAATATCACCGTTCCCATACGCTCCAGCTACAAACTGTTGATGGGGTTGAATCAAGTCGCAGATCCGTACGTCAGCGGCATCGCTACCGCCTGCGTTGAGAAAATAAACCGTGTACTCAATAGTGTCACCTGGTTGAACAGCGCCTGCATCGACTTCGCCGAGCAGGAAGTCTGTAGGCCAAAGCCTGTTGTCATCAGCAGAGTTTTCTATACCATCGTTGACTACAAGGTGAAGTGGTGTGTTGTCATTGGGATTAATACTACGATTGCCATTGATGGCCGTGATGCGCTTTACCAGCAAGACTTGGGGAGGGTTAGCCAGATTCGCTCCAATAAAGCTAATGTGTTCGCTATCGCCATCGTTGTTGCCTGTCGCACTGTCGTCGTCGCCAACGATTAGCACAACCTGCTGCACACGAGGAACACTGCTGCTATCGACAAAACTAACCCAGCGGGTAGATTGGTTACCACAGCCGGGCTCATTGTTGGTTGTGCCGCCACACAGACTTTGATTAACAATCTCTGGATCTGGCGCATTGCCATCATAGAGAGTAGTGGATTCAATTTCGATATCCTGACCAATGCGATTGCCAGCAGCGTCTAACAGTCGCAAAATAGCAGGTGTTCCGCTGCCATCTGTGCGAGTTTCCATATCGCCTACCCACAAACCAAAAGACTGGACTGGCTGAGCAAATGAAAAGAGAATGGCGTTGCGCTGATTGTCGTTGGATGCGCCGCCACGGGCATCGTTCCAAAATAGTGGCTGATCAGCGCTATCATACAGGCTGGCTGGACGCGGTGCCGAGCTTTGTAGGGAGCTGCTATTGCTGAGAGTAGGACTTGAACCAGAAACAGTGGTTTCTCCAGCACATTCAGTTCCACTGATTGGCAGCTGTACTAACTCGACAGAGACATTGACTGTGTCATTAGTACCAGGGGCATCATAGCTAAAGTTGTTGACAGTCCCCTGAGGCATCCCAGCCGTTCCAAACCAGCTTTCTAAATCAGGATCAACTGGCTGACCAACGGCAGTACGCCAACTATCATCTAGGGTATCTACTAAATCGCGAGTTGCAATTATATTGCGTCTGACCTCATCGCTAATGTAAGGAATAATGCTAGCGTCGGGTATTCCCTGGCCAATAGCGCAGCCATCTGAGCCAGTAGTGACCATAACAGACGGACTCATTCGTGTTTCTTGTGAGTTATTAAGTGGGTTAAGAAAGCTACCTGTAGCTTGGTTTTCCATCACAGTGCCTGGTGCAGGCGTATCGGCCCGAGCTGGGCTCTCGATCAGTGTACTGTGGGATAATAATACTGCAACAGTCAGGACGTACCTGATGCCCTGATTAAGTGATTGATGTTCTATCTGTATGATCACTCTGACCGAATGTTCCCTGCATCAGTTGCTCCATTACCCTAATTAAAGTACCCATTCATAGCTCTATCATGCTGTTTTTGGATGTCAGTAAAACAAACTGCATCAGTATACATACGTATTAAAGGATTAAAACTCTATGATGCCCTTTAGGAAACCCAGCTAAACGTATAAATAGAAGATTATGACTGAACAAGAAAGTATCGCCACACTGAATGTCGGGCAATAGATACAGCGATTTAAATACTCTTCTGATTATATTGGATAACTAGTCCGATCAAATACTTGTCAGAATAAGCTGTTTTGCCGATGGTGATACCCATGGAAAATACTTAGTATAAAAACATACCTGAATACTTCACTAGGAGATTATTTTGAACCAAGCTGCTAGCCTCAAGCAACAAAATGTATCTGCTGAGCAAAGACGGTTTCCTCGTAAGAGAAAAATCCTTGCTTATCAGATTGGAGGACTGTTTTCGTCGCGCAAACCTACGGTTGATATTAGCCGAGGTGGAACCTGTATTTATAGCGATAAGCGACTAGCCATCGGTAAGCGATTGAATATTAAGTTCTTTGCTAAAGGGCAAAAAATTGTTGCTAAGGCGCAAGTAGTGCGAGTCAAAGTAGCCAAGGCTAATGCCCCTGCTAAATATGAGATAGGGCTAAAATTTGCTGAGATTTCGGAGCAGCAACTAGATTTACTCCTCAGTATCTCTGGCAAATCGGTGCTCAACAGTCCTAGCCCTGTAAAGATGATGCTTGGGACGGCTGCTACGGTATGTATAGCCACTGCGTCAACGCCAGCCGCTGCACAGGTAACAAACTCGAATGCGTTTACGGACCCTGAAATATCTATTGTTACTGACTTTGACTTTTTGAATCTCAATGGGCCTAATCCTCTTATTGATCTGGAGCCTTCCCAGGAATCATCTGAGTCTGTACCTGAACCCGGTGTTTTAGGTGGATTGGCAGTGGCGGGTATTGCCACGTTGGTGGCCAAGCGTCGCAAGCGTTAAAAAAATGGGATGAAGTGGTTCTTGAAAAAGTCATACCTGTGTCAGATTCTTCTTAGTCCTGTAATGTTGGAGAGATGACATTTTCAAGTTATCCAACATTACAGGATAATCACATTTATTCATCTATTCATCTACCTTTGTGGTAAATCGGAAAAGCCCATAGGAATTGTTGGGTGTTCCTTGTCCAGTGCTGCCTGGGACTGTGGGTAATCCAGTGGGATTACCCACAGTCCCAGTAACATCCAAGACCAGTACTGCATCGCTATTATTGGTCGCTGCTGCTGGCAAATTGCAAGTGGGACCCGCAGGCAGGCTACCTACCGTGGCAAGTTCTGCCCGATCAGCTGTGTTTACATCACTGGTGGCGGTTAGATTATAGGTGCTGCCAGCT
Source organism: Leptolyngbya cf. ectocarpi LEGE 11479 (assembly GCF_015207065.1). Classification (GTDB taxonomy): domain Bacteria; phylum Cyanobacteriota; class Cyanobacteriia; order Phormidesmidales; family Phormidesmidaceae; genus Leptothoe; species Leptothoe ectocarpi. The sequence continues at coordinate 8,218 of NZ_JADEXP010000040.1, forward strand.
TGTTGTAGCTCGATGTCATTACTTCCATAAAGCCCCGCAACAAAGCTCTGATTGGGCTGAATCCAATCGCAGATTCTTACATCTCCAGCATCAGCACTGCCAGCATTGAGAAAATAGACTGTGTATTCAATTTCATCACCGGGTTTGACTAGACCGGCATTGAGTTCTCCAATGAGATAGTTGGTAGGCCAGTTACTGTGGTCATCAGAAGAATTAGCAACATTGTCGTTTACTACCTGAGTTAGATCAGTGTTGTCGTTGAGATTAGTAGTTGAGTTATTAATGCGAGTGATACGCTTAACTAAGAGAACATCAGGAGCATTTGTCGCTGGTGATGTACAAGTCACACCATAGGATTCAAATTCTCCTGATGAACCAAAGGGAAGATCTGATAAGGTTCCAACTTCGGTAACAGCAAACGGACTAACCTCAACTCTATATATTTTGTTGCCAGTACCTGAAAAGGCAAAGATATTGCCTGTATCATTCCCTGCTAAACCAAATGTATTGGTGGGTAATGCCCCGAGTGAGGTAACGGTTGTTGTGGCAATTGCCTCATTATTACTTCCTAACGGACCTACTTTGAGAAGTTCTACAGTGACTAAAGAGGTGTCAAAGTTATTGGCCCAAGCGACATAGGCGAACCCATCGATAAAAATAAAGTCTCCCGATGGCCGATCGTCAGCAAAGCCATAATCACCAAAATCTATCCACTGTTCTGAAACGCCAGTGTAGATGTTATGGCGAAGGGTCACCTCATTGTCATAGGTATTGACTGCTGAGGTGCCGCTTTCCCCAGAGCCAAAGTAGAGCCATCCCAGATTATCTCCCGATAGCGAGTTACCACTTTCAACATCAAATGGGAGAGTCGGAAAAGCAGTTCCCTGGCCTGTAGTAGGATCAATTTGATAGAGCTTTGAGATACTTGTAAAGTCTATTCCATATAGGTTGCCGTCTACTCCCCAGGCAATGTCTCCATAGGCGCGAGCTAGGTTGGTTTGCAATGTATTGGTGTTAGTAAATGTGTCGTAGGTATAAAGACGATTTGAGGTGTTGTACCAAACAGTGCCATCAAAGACGCAGCTGCTGGGAGGTGTTGGAATGGTGGGGTTGGGTGCGATCGCAACCTGATAATCCTCTACCTCACCGTTACTAGCTGTCCCAGTTGGCCCCAGTCCTGTATCCGAGCTATAGCGAAAACGGGCATAGGTTGTTCCTACCGTTGCAAAGAAAGGAACGGCCACATTCAGTGTCCCCCCTGACACATTCGCATCAGACGAGATTTGCTCATCCGTATCTAAAAAATCTCCATCCCCATTCCAATCGATCCATGCGTTGAGAACACCGCTACCCTGGGTCGTAATATCCAGCGTTACACTCTCGCCTGCCGTCAGGGTTTGCCCCTGTAAGTCATTACTGTTAAGTCGTACACCATCATCCCCGGTGTCATCTGTTGCATCACCGTTACTGCCCGCTGTACCCGAAAAACTACCCCCATCAGTATCTGTCGTCACCGTACTCCCCAAACTGATGCCCGACCCTAGGGTATGAATCGGTCCATTATCAATCGCAACTGTTTGATAATCGTTAACCCCTGTTCCAATTCCTGTATCAGGTGCATCACCATAATCCTGAGAGGCAGTAATCGCCTTTAAAGGAATATTGTTGTTAATCACAATTGGATCACCTGGTTCTAAATCAAAAACGAGATAGGACGGAGCACAAGTGGTATTTTGCAAAAAGCCCGTATTCCCATCCTGGTAGGCACCAATAACTGTAGGACTGGGGCCGCCCGTGGGATCGAAAATATCTGATAGTGGACGCAGTAAGCAGGTGTCGCTAAACTCATACCCAGGTGGCAAAATGATGGTCTGAGTGTAGACTCCAGGCACCTCTCCTAGCCACTGATAGTATCCAGTCGAACCATCATAGTAAATATTCAACTGATCGGCGGCCTCATCGCCATTAATGGTCACTAATCCTCCAGGAATAATCTCACCGGTTGCTTCATCATAGAAATAGCCCGTAGGGTCAAAATCGAGGAAGTCGGGTGTTCCATCTCCATCGCTGTCCCCGGTGCCTTCTTCTGGATCAGTGGCACTATCGTTGTCACTATCGGGTACCAAGCCTAAATCCACATGCTCAGTAACAACACCATTGACTACTGATACAGGATTGGTTTGATTAACCACCAATTTCACATCAGAATCTACCGTATCATCAACTCCCTGGTCAATGGGAGCAACGGTAAAGTTAGGCGGTGGAGTAAACTGAACAACATAATCTCCCACTGGCAGATTAAGGAAGTTATACAGTCCACCACCGGCAGTGCTGGTAATTCCCTGGGACACGCCATTTGTATCAAATAGTTCAACAACAATGCTATCTATACCGGTCTCTCCAGCATCTCGTAGACCATTTCCATTGTCATCTTGCCAAGCCCGACCAGAGATATCGCCAATGGCCACACCAACGGGAACCTCTTGGCTTGAGCTAGCTTCTTGACGATGGTTAGCGGTGTCCCCATTCATGGGATCTCCTGCCGCTTCCTCCGTCGCCCCATCCAGATTGTCGTGGGTGTAGATATCACGGATGCCTGCACTGTAGGGTTGGTTTTGCCTGCTGGCATTGGGGGGCGCAGGCGTATCCCCCATTACCACCGTTACCGTATCCCCATCATTCAGACCCGCATCTATCTTAATCGGTACCCGAATGGTAATCGATCCATTTCTTAGCACTGACCCATCATTGGTGGCCGCTATTCCATTGAGTAGGGTACCGGTTGTCGCTCCACTAGCAGGAACTGTAATGTTGTTACCTGTGAGATCTACTATCGAGGTGCCCGTACCGTCAGGATCATAGGCCATCAGCTGAATATCATCTGCCAATGTGCCCCCGGTAATGGCAGACGGTGCATTTGGGATAAAGAATTGGGTAGCATCATTTCCCACATTGATCAGCGTGAATGTGAAATAAACCACATCCTCCGGATTAATATCCCCATCGTCCTGACTAGGTCCAGCACCCGTAACCGTATTTGGTGCTTCCACCACCGCTGTTGGGCCGTTATTAATAACAATCCCCGCAACTTCCGCTACGGTGACCACGACCTCATTCGAGGTTACTTCCACCACGGCCCCTAAATTGTCAGGGTCCTCAAAAGCCCCCACAGCGGTATTCCGAATCTCAGTACCCGCCAGTGTATCGGCCAAAGCTGGCACCAGCCACGGACTCATACCGCCGCACAGTAACAGCGCCGTCACTAATACCCCTAAGGACTTGTCTTGGGCATAAAACTTAGGAGGGTAAGACCGATAGGGCTGATGAGACTGCGGGTTTAACATAACAATAAATGCACCAAAGAGAATAAAAGCACGTGTAAAAAAAGAGCTATTCTGCAGCTCATTTTTTTGAAGTCCTCAGTTCCGATACTGGGAAAAACTGGCCGCCCAATCCCAGAGGATTCAATTAGGGACTACTGTTTGATGTACAGGCGTTCCATGGAACGCCTCTTCACCTATATTTTGGGGCTTTATATCCCTATCCCTGAGCCAGTAATATCAACTTAGGACAACAACAATCGGATCCTAATCAACCGTGACTCGAAAACGAACATAGCCATAGGAGCCAGACGGAATGCCTGGTCCTGTCAATGGAGGTAATGTTTCACCGGTTGCATTATCAGCCAGGTTGACTACCACCACCGGTCGGGCAGCTCCAGTGACAGACGGACATGGGGCGGTTGAACCATCTGCCAATAGCTGACCAGCACCACTGGCTACCGTGTCACCACCAAATTTTAACTTGGTAGATCCGTTCACATAGGTGGTATTTTCTGGCACAACATCACAAACATTGGCATTGGTGACAGGCACATTACCACTAGACATGAAGTAAATGGTGTACTCCAGTTCATCGCCTGGTAATACATCACTACGGGTAATGTCACCAACTAAGAAAGTGCTAATGCCACTGGAGCCATCTAGGGGCGTCGGCCAAAAGGCATGGTCATCATCTGTTGTACTAGGATCATTCACCACACTGGTGATGGGGGTGTTACCAATCGCGGTCACCCGTTTGACAAAGGTCATTTGTGGACTGCGAACAAGTCCTAGGGTAACGGGTGCCGTGTCAATAACGTTGACTATCCGGTTACTACCTAATTTATATAACGCTCTCAGGTCATTGTCATAGGTATTCTCCGGCACACTCGCTCCAATGATGGCCCTAAAGCTAAACTCGACCTGACCCCCTATGGGTAATTTATCGTCTAGCTCCCACAGCAGCTGCTCGCGATTATCTTCACCATTATAGGGAGCTTGATCCGGTCCTATGTTTATAGTGGGCTCATCATTTTTCAGCGCCACACTGTTGGTAGGTGACGCAATGGTTGAGTTCGCCACATAGCTAAAACGAGTTGCCGTATTTTCTACAAGGCTATCGCTGGTGGGTAAGAACTCATAGAGTTTGACAGTCTCTAAAAGGTCAGGGCCGTTGTTGGTCAGGGTGATCGTATAGGTCACCTCATCCCCAGCGCTGGCCGTAGCCGGTGATACGGTCTTGACCACCTGCAGAGCCGGGTCAAATGGGAAATCAGCGGTCTCTTCCCCACCTGTGACAACGACTGTAATTGGGGTCGTCGTCCCGCCATAGACCAGGCCCTCCAGGTCTTGATCGGCGACATCAACCTCAACAAAGTAGGTGCCATTCGGCACAATCGCTCTGTAACTGCCATCGGGAATCGTATCGCCGGTATCTGAGTTGCTCTCCATGGCTTCTCTAAATTGATCGATACCGCTCTCGAAGTTACCACTACCGTTAGTATCCTCGTAAAGGTTGATTGTCACCGCACCAATACCCAATTCACCTGAATCTTGGGCATCGTTGTCCTCACTGATGGCTGCCACACCAAAGTCTTCGAATACCGTGCCACTAATCTTACTCGCACCATTAACAGTAACTGGGGCCGTATCTATCAGGTCTGCATCGACATCGCCAATCGCAATTGTATAAGCAGCTTTGAGATCGTTCGGATAGGTGCCTGTTGTGACAATGTTGCCCACCCTCGCTCTAAAGCTAAATTCGACCAGCTCTCCTGAGGGTAAATCACCATCCAGTTCCCATAACAGCTGTTCGCGATTGTCTTCATCTTGATACGGGTCTTGATCGGGACCTACTCTACTATTAGGTTCAACATTTTTGAGAGCAACACTGTTGCCGCTTGCCTCAGTGGTCGAGCTAGCCACATAGCTAAAGCGGGTTTCAATGTCTTCTACCTGGTTGTCGCTAGTGGGTAAAAACTCATAGAGTTTCACACTCTCTAACGCATCCGGACCTCTATTCTCAGCCGCAATGGTATAGGTAACTTCTCCTGAGGCTTGAACTGTAGAAAGGTCAACTGTTTTACTAAATACCAGTGGGCGATTAAAGGGGACAGGAAACGATTCTTCGCTATCGACAATCACCACTAAGGGGGTAACAGTCCCAGCATAGGCTAAGCCCCCCAGTTCTGGATCTGCAAGATCGGGCTGGATGTAGTAAGTACCGGTTTCGACTACCGTAAACCGAAAATCACCATCCGGAATGGTGTCGTTATTATCAGCATTACTAATAGTGGTGCCCACCAGGGTGGCCTCACCGGTATCAATGAGACCGTCGCTATTGGCATCTGTCCAATTTTGGTAAAGATTGGTGGTGACATCGCCAATGGCCAGTTCACCATCGTCTTTCACGCCATTGCCATCATTGCTGGTAGTGGCAGAACCATAGTCTTGAAAAATCGCACCGTTGATACCACTGACAATTTGGACCGGTGCCGTACTAAAAATGTCTGTTAGTCCTGGATCCCCATTGACCACCTCATAGGCACCTCTGAGGGCGTTGGTATAGGTGGCAGTGGGCATTTCATCACCGGTTTTAGCCTCAAAGGTCAGGGTGAATTTATCACCGGGGGCCATATCCTCCGTCATCGCCCAGCTAATTTGTTCCCGGTTAACGTCGTCATAGCCCTCTTCCTGTGCGGGCACTTGGACTTCGCGTTTATCGATCGTATTGTTGGTTCCAGTAACAATGGCTAGCTCGTCATTAGGATCAAGGGTGGGCAAATAGTTAAACCGTCCCGATGGGATATCCACTAAACCGCCTGTCGTCGGTAAAAATTCGTAGACAATCACCTTTTCGAGGGTATCGGTCAGGCTGCGGTTCTCAGCCGTAATTTGATAGGTTGTGGTATTACCCGATGAGGCAATCACCTCTTTAGATAGTTTGAGTGGTGGTAGTGGTAAGACGGTTACTGGAGTAACGTCCGTTTTGCTCGCCGTGAGCGTAATAGCTCCTTTGTTATAGGACGCCTCAAATGTATTTGGGTAGTCTCCGGCGGTGCTACTGGGGGTGACCTCTTCCCCGACCTTGGCGCTAAATGTAATCGTCGCTTGGGCTCCTGGCGCTAATGTCGCACTGCCCAGGTTCCAGGTGAGCTGACGCTGGTTGCCATTAATCAGACCAGTCGTTGGTTCAATGGAGGCAACGCCACTCCCGGCCATCGTGGTTGAGTTGGCCACATACTCAAATCGTTTTTTGACGTCATCCACGTTGCCATCAAAGGGCAGAAACTCTTGTACAACAATGTTGTCTAGGGTACTAACGCCTGTATTTTCAAGGATGATCGTATAGGAGACTTCCTCATCTGCTGTAATGATGGCTGGATTAACCGTTTTGCTAAGTTGCAATGGACTTTTGACTGTGACGGGGGCCAGATCAGTTTTTTGAGTACTCAAAGGCTGACCGTTTACGGTGTAATCAATGGAGAAATCATTTAGATAGTCCGTATCCGATACGCCAGTACCGAGACTAGATTGAAACTCGATAATAAAGCTCTCACCGGACAACAAGGTGCGGCTACTGCCAAAATCCCAAACCACCTCTTCTTGATTGCCAGCTACTTGGCTAACGGTCGGTGTGGCGGCATTGCCCCCAGAAAACGCAGTAGCTCCAGTCACATTGCTAGAATTAGCGACATAGCTAAAGCGCGTGGTGGCGTCACTGCCGCCATCTGTCGGTAATAATTCAGAGACTTGGATATCTGTGATGGGATCAGCGGCTACATTTTCGAGGCTGATCTGGTAGGTGACCGTGTCACCGGGCTCCGCATTGGTAGGGGTGACCGTTTTAGAGGTAAACAAATTTTCAACAATTTGTACCGGGGCTGTGCTGACGGGACCAGTTGTGACGGCGTCTATGCGATCAAAATATGAGGCTGCAACGGTGTTGGCATAGAGCGTATCGCCAGTTGGAGCTGACACTGATATGGCAGCATCAAACTCAATCGTTAAGTACTCTCCCGATTCCATAGGCAGAGTACCAAAGTTCCAATCGATCACCTGCCCCGATGGTGTAATAGTTGGGGCCAGGGTAACCGTAGACCCATCAAGTTTGTGTAGGACGGTGTTCGTGGTGTTGCCATAGCTAAAGTTAAGATCCGGCAGAGTATCTGTGACAACAACATTGCTAGCGTCCCAAAATCCCGTATTTTCAACAAAAATAGTGTAGTTAACAGTTTCACCGGGTTGCACAAAGTCTGATGCAGCCGTCTTAGTGACAAGCAGCTGAGCTGCTGAGACCGCAACAGAGGGTTGAAAATATCGCCAGATAGCGTCTTTACCATTGCTGATGCCGCCTGCATCACCGCCCACAACAGACGCATTTACCAAAAAAGCTGTGGCTTCATCGCCGGAGTTAGATCCCAGCTGCAGCGTGAGCTTGGCATAGTTGGTTTCACCATCAAACAGCTGGCCTATGGCGATACGCACATGGTTGGTATCACTGGGTAGGGGGAAAGGGGTTCCAGCACTGGTGGGTTCACCCATGACGACAAACGCGCCAATATTTGGATTGTTATATTCTTCGTCGGCGTTGACTGCAGGGCCAGAGGGCATACCCACCCGAGACCCCAGGTACTGAGCCCGTTTCCAAGGGCCGACTAAGCCCGTATGGTCAAGCTTATAGCCTGAGTCAGGACCGGCGACAGCAGCCCCCGTGTTATAGGGAGTGTTACCACGGCTATTACCAAAGTTGAGGGCAGGTGTATGGTGATCGGTCGGCGATGCTGTCCCTGAAAATGCCTCTACCTGGAGTGCATCCCACAGATTGTGGGCATCCACTGGGGAACCAATACTGGGGTTAATGTTATAGCCATTGTCATCGGTGGCCCTGAGGGCATCAGGGTTGTCGATGGTGGGGTGGGCAAAGAATTCTGTTCTCGAATCGTTGGAATAAAATACACCGGTATCGACATAGGCTTGGGCCAGGGTGCCTGGGCACAGTTCAACACTGGCGTAGCCTGCGGCTGCACAGGCCGCAATGGTATCGGGGTCACTGGTGGTCCAAGTGGCATCACCCACAAAACTGGTATTGCCCACATCTCCCCAACCGCCATTAATTTCACCGGGTAGTCGCGGTGGTACCTGCACAAAGCCGCCGTTACCATCCGGTTCTACAATGGCAGCACCTGCGACGATGGCACCATCTGGGATATAAAAACTGACATAGCCGCCGCTGCCCTCGGCGGTACCGCTAGTGGTAAATGAGGTGATGTAGCTGACCTCATCCCCTGGTTGAAAACCGGGGCTGCCACTCTCTAATCGCTGTCGCAATAGATCAATAGTCTCCGGTGCAAACGTAAACTTTTGCATCTCCTGGGCGACGTAGTGAGCGCTGGCAGGGGGAGGGTTTATCAGTTGGGGGCTTATGACAAGAAAGAAACTTAACAGCCAACAAAGGACTGTTTTATGGATTTTCCGTAATCTTCCCCTCACCTTTGGTGGCGATATAGGGTAAGAAGATCTATGGAATTTTCTCGGGTCAAATCTATGGGTGTGACGACGACGTATGCTCCGTGTCAGCAGTTTGTAGACGCCGAAAAAAATAATGACTAGTGTATGAAGAAAACCGATAAAAAGAGTGATTAATTGTCTTATGGAGAACTGAAATGATCGATTAGATTTACGGTTACTAGCGTGTTTGAATGTCATGGGCTTCTAAAACACGAATGAAACGTTTCGTGGCTAAAAATCTGCTGTCAATCACTCAATAAAAATCCCACCCACCATTAGAATGAAGGGATGAGCGAGAGAACTATTGCCGTCGTCTAGAGTATGCCCTGGCTAATCAAGAGATATCGTTTTAGGTATTGACGATGCTTAGGTTCAGAAGGATAGTATTATTTCACCCGTGTTCTAAATCGCACGTGGCCATAGGCTCCGGTAGCGTCGGTGGTGGCATCGGGTAAATCGCCCAGGTTAACGACAACGGCCCCGTTGGTGTTGGCATTAATGCCATCACCGTCTCCATCGCAGTCAATGCCAGGGAAGCTGTTGGCGGGATCAATGCCGGGACCAAAGTAGGTGGCGCTATCGCCGTCGTTGGCTCCGGTGTGATAGTCGGTAGTGCCATCCCGGAAGAGTTGGATGCTGAGGTCGGCTCCGCCGATGCCGCCTGTAGCCTGGGGAGCGCTGCCCATATAGGCGTTGGGAATAAAGCTAGTGAATGTAGGCACATAGTCGCAGAAAAGAACGTTTTCTGCAGTAGTGTCGCCTGAAGAGAGATAGTAGATGGTGTACTCGATCTCGTCGTTGGGCATAACGTTACCACCGTCGATGCCGCCGATAAGGGTAGTGCTAGGATCGGGCCACTGAGCAGTATCTTTAGGCGGATCGGTTGGATTGACCGGGTCGGCTAAGGTGATGTCGTTGTCATCGTAGGGGTTGATAGCATCATTCTGGTTGATGTAGCTAGAGAGAATATCTCCCCCGGCTGAAGTCGTGTCGCCGTTGATCTGGGTGATTCGCTTCACTAACAGCACATTGGGGTCTTTCTGCACAACGGGCTGTTGATAGCCAAAGTCGGCGTCATTATAGTCAATAATTCCTGGAGGTAAATTAACAGCAAACTCATCCGATGAAGTTGTTAGAACAGCACCTGAAAGCACACCATTCGTATCAGTTACTTTAACAATGTAGTTGCCAAAAATTAAGTCAAAGAAATTATAGTTGCCGCTGGCTCCCGTAGTTTGGGTTCCTAAGACAGGATCGCCACCCGGATCTATTTGGCCGTTGCCGTCGATATCCCAGTAGAGATCGACCGTAACGTTTTCGATACCGTTCTCACCTGGATCCTGCACACCGTCGCCGTCTGTATCCTCCCAGATGAGATCGCCAATACTCGATTCGCCAATTACACATTCGGCTGCGTCGTTGGTATCATGGGGATCGACTGATATGGTAGAACCTACCGGTTGAACCGTATTACCCACTACCTCGGCCTGTACAACAAACCTAATGGGGGTGTATACCGCTGCCCACAGACGACCCTGGCCGTCTTTTGCAAACTGATGTTGATCACCGGGCAAACTGCTGGTGAGTGGTGTGTAGGTACCGTTGTTTAAATCGTAAGACCAATATACTCCACCACCACCACCTGCTAGGATAATGCCGTTGTCATCAATTGTCATATCACCCCAGTCAGTGGCTGCAACGATGCCGTTGAGGTTTAACGAGGTCACGCTTTGGATATTTAGACCGTTAGAACCAGGAACAAAATCGATTCTATAGACTTCAGTCTCAGGTTGAGGGTCTACCCCTAGATATAAAGAACCGTTATAAAAGGCAGCTCCACCACTGCTCAAGTCCACACTGCCGCTAATAAAGCTGCTGAAGTTATTTGTTACTGTAGTGTGCGTATTGGTGATTGGGCTCCACGCGTAGAGAGAATCATTTTCTGCGTAATACACCAAATTATTAATATGATCGCTAGCCAAACTATTTGTGACACTGGCCGAGGTGGCTGTGGTAAGTGCTACGAAGGCACCACTGTCAGCATGAATAGCGTCAATTCTGTTGGGCCAATGACCCGAGTAGAACATGCTATAAGGTGTGGCACAAAAGTCTCCAGACTGGGTTGGAGGCGGTGGGGCAATTGCAACTACATAATCTTCTACTTCTCCATCATTAGCAGTTCCGCCGGGGGTTGATTCGGTAATGCTGCCATCGGTGGTCAGGCGAAAACGGGCATAGGTATTGCCTGAGACTCCTACCGTGATACCGTTCCAGATGAGATCTGCTGTTGGTGCTATTTCAGTGGAACCATTAGGGATGGTAATTCTGGCGTGCTCTGTAGAGGAAAAGACGCCATCTTTGTCAAAGTCTATCCACCCATGAAGCGTTGCTACTCGCCCTGTATTGTTAGTTGCCGAGATATCGCTTTTGGAGACAATAAAATCAGTGGCTCCTTCGGTCATGGCAAAAACAGTAACACCATCTTCGTCGCTACCATCCCCACTGCCATCTAATGGTGCAACAGCATCTGATTCAGCATCAGCTGGCTGTCCTAAATATAAGTTGCTGACAATGCTGTGACTGGCTCCAATACCTTCACCACCATCATCTGCAGCATTAGTGGCGTAAGTGTCAGGGGCATCACCATAATCTAGAGAGGTGGGAGTAGGTGTGGAGGTTGCGATCGCAACCGTCAAACTATCACTGGCCTCCCTCTCATTATTAATCGGCGCACCGTCCGTATCGCCGTTAGTTATGCCCGTATTATCCTGCGTGTAGACATCATTTGTGCCTGCTACATACGCCTCATTCTGACCATCAGTCGCCGTCGTATCTCCCAGCGTTACTTCCAGGTCAAACCCAGCCGTGCCAGCCGTCACTGGCACCCGCACCGTGATGTTGCCCCCAGCTGGGATCGATCCATTATTGGGCATGCCCGAGAGATCACCTGTGTTATCTCCGCTAGACGGCACCGTAATATTGCTACTACTTAGGTCGATGACCGACGTGCCCGACCCATCTGGATCATACTCAATCACCTGAATATCACCGTTTGCCGTCCCGCCGGAGATTGTCGCGGCACCCGGAATAAAGAACTGAGTGGGGTCATTACCCACATTGGTAATCACAAAGTCAAAAAAGACCGTGTCGCCTTCATTCACCGTGCCGTCAGTAGGTTCGGTGTAACCATTTTCGGTAACAGCGATACCAGCCACCTCAGCGACAGTTACCCGCACCACATTCGACTCAATCAGCTGAGTGCTGTTATCACTCGGGTCCACAAAGCTACCCGTCGCCTGGTTTTCAATCACGGTGCCAGGGGTAGGGCCATTAGCCCAGGCGATCAGCCCCGGTGTAAAGATGCCACCCGACAACACCATTGCGGCGATCAGGGTGCGTACCCGGTTAGACAACCGACGGCTTTTTGTCTTTGATGAGGGGTGGGTTAGGCGACGGTTAGACATTTTCAATAACCAAAATTTGTGTGAATTCGGGAATCCGAAATGGTTGTAATCCGGGTCGGGGCGAATGATCGTTGGTGGGTATTCCGCGTCGTCATGGTAGAGACCTTCCATGGAACGTCTCTACCATGACGGGGGCGTTGGTGATGACGTTATGGGTGGTGATGACGTCGGGGGCGGTGATTTTTTGGGATTATTGCGATCGCGTTGCCAATTGCGCGGATTGTTTCGAATATATCGCCGGATATAATCAATCGATCCATCGGCCCAAATAATACGTTCGTAGAATCGCGGTTGCCATGCAACATGAGAATACCCATTTTGACGACACCATCGCGTCACGGAAGATTTATAGGATCGAACAATGGCACCTAATGAACCTCGTTTAGGGGATATTGCGGACATCGTTTTTGATAACGATAACGATCCATTGGGTGACGATATTTTTTCACGTATTTGATGGTCCTCCCCGTGGCGTTGGCGGTCCCCGTCAGGTAGAGACGTTCCATGGAACGTCTCTACCTGACGACGTTCGGCGATGGGATATCCGTTATCACCATCGTCATCCAAACGGCGTTCAATCACCAAAATCCCATGCACGTGGTTGGGCATCACCACATATTCATCAATTCGCACATTCTTACAATGATCTGGAATCTCTCGCCAACAACGTTCCGCAACGTAACCAATGGCCGACAATTGCATCTTGCCATTCACCACATCACCCAAAAAACACTCTCGATTTTTTGCACATAAGGTCACAAAATAACCCCCTGGCGTTCCGTAATCCCAGGATGATAAACGCATCGACGGGACACGATATGTGTTTCGGTACAGATTTGTTTGCATTACTAGGGCCTCCTATTCGTCCACCTTGGTGGTAAATCGGAAGAACCCATAGGCATTGGTGGGTGTACCTTGCCCCGTTGTACCTGGGAGCGTCGTCAATCCAGTTGGATCACCCGTTGTTCCTGTAATATCCAACACCAACACACTGTCGCTGGCATTCGCACTAGCAGAGAGATTACAGTCAGGTGTAGCGGATAGGCTACCAGCCGTGGTTAACTCTGCCCGATCAGCCGCATCACTGGCAGCCGTCAACTGATAAACGGTGCCACCGATATTAAGCTCAATATCAGTGCCGTCGCGCGCGCCGGTCGAAGATTCACCATATAGACCGGTGACTAAGCTCTGGTTCGGCTGAATCCAATCGCAGATTCTCACAGTTTCCGCATCGCTACTGCCCGTATTGAGGAAATACACCGTGTATTCAATCCGATCACCGGGCTTGACTAAGCCTGCGTTTAATTCCCCTATCAAGTAGCTGCTAGCAGGCCAATTATTTTCGTCATCGGCAGAGCTAGCAACGCCATCATTGATAACAGCATTGAGAGGGGTGGGTGGGGTACTGTTGGTGTTTTCAGTGCGATTACCATTGATAGCTGTAATGCGCTTGACGAGAACAATGTCTGGATTGGTGACAACGGGCTGTGCGATCGCAACCTGATAATCTTCTACCTCACCATCACTGGCCGAGCCAGTTGGCCCTAGTCCTGGATCAGAGCTATAGCGGAAACGAGCATAGGTTGTCCCAGTCGTTGCATTTGATGGAACTGGAACACTCAGCGTTCCCCCTGAAATATTTGCGTCTGTGGCCACTTGCTCATTGGGTTCATCAAAGTCACCATCGCCATCCCAGTCAATCCAGGCGTTGAGAACACCGCCACCAGCGGTTGTAATATCGAGGCTAACTGTCTCGCCAGCCGTCAACGTCTCACCTTGTAAATTTGTGCCACTGAGTTGAACGCCATCATCGGTATCGGCATCAGCATTGGCACTATCGTAATCAGTGGCATCAATAGATCTCCCAGTCCCCAAATAAGAGCCTGGCACAAGTGTGTGGGCTACGCTGCCATAGGATGTCGTGGGAGCGTCACCAAAATCAAAAAAGTCGATCTCTCCTCGACAACTAGTCCCGTCGTTGAAAGTAAATAGGGCAGCGGTCACCATTAGCTCAGATAAACCGGTCGCCAAATCGATAACGTACACGCCTCCTGTAAAGTTGTCATAGGCATAAAACTTAGTAGGCGTCGTAAACTGAGCGCCCCAGCCACCACTGGCTATCCCAGAGATTGTGGCAATGGGAGTGGGGTTAGGAACAGGGGTTGCCCCTGTCATATCTACTTCATATAGTTTGTTGGTTTGATGCCCAACAATATAGAGCTTGGTGCCATCGGCGCTAAAGGCAAAGTCAGATCCGTCATCAGGTAACGCATTGGGGAAGGTATTGAGCAGCGTAGGAGGGGACGTGGTGACATCAATGTGGTACAGCGTTGTTGAGTCAAAAGGGGCTGCCCAATAGGTACCATCTGGATGAACGTCACCTAGAATGAAATTCTGGACGGCACCTGCAACAGCACCTAGGCTCTCGGCGGTGCCATCAGAGCCGACTCTGTAAAGTTCTCTGGTAGGCGATGAATTGTTAAATCCGTAGAGATAGTTGTCTTGTTCGCGGTATCCAAGACCATTGAGGTTGAATCCAACAGGAGCAAAACCAGTAGCATCGAAGGTTTGAGTGGCAATCTGAAACTGGCGTAACTGCCCTTGATTTGTGGTGGTTTGGATTAAGCTTGGCACAGCACAGGAGAAGGGAGGCAAGGTACTGAGTGGTGCGATCGCAACCGCATAATCTTCCACCTCACCATCACTATTGCTTAACTCGGTGGGACCAACCCCTTGCGCAGAGGCAAATCTAAACCGCATATAAGAGTTACCCGCCGTTGCAGTCGCCGGAATTGCAATCGGTACAGCCGTATTTTCTACAGTGGTGCTATTGATTAAAAGATCATCTACTACTTGCTCATCAGCATCCGTAAAGTTGCCATCGCCATCCAAATCAATCCAGGCGCTCAGATAGCCTGTCCCAAAGCTAGCAATGTCAAGATTAGTGGTAACTCCTGCCGTCAACGATTGAGTATCCAGCGGTTGACCGTTCAGCTGAACACCGTCTTCGTCGTCATAATTTACACTGGTCGTATCAGTGTCATCGCCATTGGCAGCAGCAGAACCTTGATTCGCCACTTCATGGTCAGGAATCAGGCCACTGCCTAATGCAATATTTGTCGACACTGAATGTCTAGCATTTTCGTAGCTATTTGGCGCATCACCGTAATCGGTGTTGAGATTAACAATAGGCTCTATATCGTTAATCTCAAAAGAGAGATCGAATCGCCTGTTGTTATTACTAGAACCAGTATAGTTATCCCTACCATAAGCGTTATCATTTTGGACTCTTACAGTGACGCTAGAAACTTTATTAATACCGCCATCACCAGTAACAAAAACAGCGCCACCGCGACACTCACGTTCTACACTATCTTTGTCATCGTCGCAGCTAGCGGATGTTCCTTTCAATTTGGCTTGGTATCTTCCACCAAAAAAAGTTCCTTCGCTATAGGTCACCTCGCTATTGTTACTGATGTAGACACCATCAGGAGCTTGCAAATAGATATCATCTGTACCAGTATGCCCCCCACTGCTTTGGTCTAAGTCGAAGCCCGTCATTATTAGTCGATCAACTTCAACAGGGATCGTTGTACCTTTCTCGACAACGGTAATCTTTAGATCCATAGAAGCAGCAGTATCGCCAACATCCTTATCTCTAATCCTTGCTGAAATCGATCCTTCATTTATATTGATACACCCGTCACTTGTGCTTTCAGTATCTTCCGATAGAACCTCTACTAGAAGGTCTATCTGCTTGCCATCAAAGGTCGTACTAGAGCCATAACGATAAGTGGCGATACCACAGTCTGTACCGCTAAGTCTTGTGAGAGAGCCGTCCAGTACAATGCTGACAGCTTTCGCCTCAGAAGTCACAAGGGGCGATAGTATCAAAATGGGCGTTAGCAAGCAAGCGCGCACCAAAAGGCTCGCAATTGAGCGGGCGACCTTATTCATCCGAGTTCTCTCCTAACTAATAACCAAGGCAACCGACAATATATGGGTGCACAATAAACACCACCTATGGCTCTATCTGCAAATCTTCTTCTTGGTCCACAAAGGTAATATCCACACCTCGAACATCACTAAACACAAACTCCACCCGACGATTGCGCGCATAGTTCACCCGGTCTGTCTCCTCTACCCGCAGCTGAGTTTCTCCAAAGGAACGAATCGTCATCCGCTCCGGCGCAATCCCTTGCTGCATCAGATACCGCCGTGCATTGTTTGCCCGACGTCGAGCCAGGTCCTGGTTATAAGCCACACTTGCTCTGGAGTCAGTATGCCCGTGTAAATCAACCACTATCGATGGATACTGCTCCATGACGGCAGCAATTTGGTCCAAAATTACCGCACTGTCCGAGTTGATAAAATCCTCATCGAGACCATAGTGAACATTGCGAGGAACTTCTAGACGAATCACCTCAGGCTCCGGTGTCGGAGGCTCTGGAGAAGCCGGAGGCTCTGGAGGAGTCGTACATTGAACACTCTGGGTGCTAGCTGGAGCCATCCGGTTAGAGCGGGTAGTTTCACCTAAAGCTACAACTGTTGTATTTAGCGCCGGTTCAGAGGTGCCGTAGTCCGGATCGGTGGAAATACCACTAATCACATCCCCAGGACGTAGATCCGCTGAATTGTAAGTAAATGTGCCATCTTCACTGACATTGACCGTGGCTAATGGTGTTGTCAGAGGCCCATAGTCTCCCGTGTTTCCTCGGGTAAGATAGAGCTGTACTGTAGACCCAATATCAGCCTTGCCTTGGATAACGACTTGATTGTCGAGAGCAAAGAATTCAGGACTGTCAAACTGAGGTGAATTGATGGCGCTGTTACCCGTATCCCGTCGTCGATTGTGGGAATCACGTAGCGGATTTGGACCATCACCCCGCTGAAAGTCTTGCACGCCTCGATTACGACGGGTGTTGAGGTCAATACTCAACCCTTCAATGTTTTCAAAGCGATTGTTTTCAATAATATTTCGCTGACTATGGGTGGTTCCCCCCTGGCTAAAGGCCGTCACGACTACACCAGGACCTTTTTGATTGGCAACAGTGTTATCGACTACCTGATGATCATTGCCCATCAGATAAATGGCAGCTCGGCGCAGACGCTGACCGTTAAAGCGAATATCGTTATTGTTAATCTTGACAGCGCCCTGGGGTTTAAACAAAAAGATGCCGCTGCCGTCATTGCCACACATCAGGTTGCCAGATATTAAGCCATTATCAATGCGACCTTCCAACCGAATCGCATCCGGCATGCCAGCTAAGCCATTGTTAACAATCAGGTTTTCAATAATTTCTAAATTCTCAGCGCGGGCTCCTGTAATCACCCCACTGCCGTCATGGTAAGCGATCCGATTTTGCTGTAACCTCACTCCCTGAGCGTTAAACACAGATACGCCAAAGGCAGAGGGCTGTTCGGGAACTCTGTTATCGGTGGGAATACCGATCCAGTTTTGTTCAATGACAATTCCCTTAGGTGGCTGATTCTCATCGTAAAAAGAGAAGTCGCTTGCTGGAATATACTGCTGGCTAATGTCCGGTGGGGGTAGCTCGTGGGCAATAAAAATATCGGCTGGTGGCGTGGACTCGGTCGCCCGATGCTCTGAGGTAAAGCCATACAGGCTCAGGCCTCGGATGGTGATATCGTCTGCCACTAGGGTCAAGCCCCGAAACACTTCGGCATTGTCCGCTGGGGTGATTTCTACCACCGGAATGGCGACTAAAATCTCTGCTGTGGCTGATTTGGTAGCGTCATAGCCGGGTTGCGTGGTGCCGTCGATGCTCAGTCCCGGTTGGGCTAGGGCTGGTAAGAGCGACTGTAGCTTAATGGTGGTGCTTTCAGCGGGCAGGTCAAAAGCAATGACTGAATGATCTGGGCTAGGAGTTATTTGTTGCTGTTCTGTAGCACTTAGATCCGCCAGCGTGAGGGTACCGTTGGTGATTGCGATCGCTTCCCTCAACGTCAGCTGATCATCCGGCGTAATCGGCCCATCTTGGGCGCTATTGACCTGAATCTGTACCTTAGGAAAGTTGGTAGACTCAGCCGTCTCCACAGTCTGAGCTAGACCGGGAGCAGTTGCAGCTGTGGCTAATAGAAGAGAAACGGCTAAGGTACGAATAGATCGGTAATAGGTCATAGCTCTGGCATCCGAAGCATCAGGGGAGAAAGAAAGTGGAATGGGACGTAGGACTGAGAATTTATGAGGGTGTCAGATTTAATCCCCTCTCGGGAGGGGTGCCTGAAAGGCGGGGTGGGTTTCGATCACTAGCGCCAACAGTCAACCCACCCCGTTGCCCCTCCCAGGAGGGGAGCAGGTGCTGGTCTTTGCAC
>NZ_JADEXP010000595.1 GCF_015207065.1 Leptolyngbya cf. ectocarpi LEGE 11479
AGCCTACGTTCTTATATCCCTGCTCTTTGAGCCAGGCTTTTTCTTTTTTAGAAAGCCTTTTGCGTCGGCTAGAATTAGAGCGCTGAACTTCGCGGTAGCCCATGCCGCTAAAGAGAAGGCGTTTTTTCTTAGATTTCATAGTTATCACCTCTAGCCAAGAGTCCCGCGAAACCATGTAAGCAAGGCTCTGCGAAGTTCGCTATCCTCATACTCAAGCAGAGCACTTATTCTTTGCGCAAGTTTTAGACGGATTTTATCAACAGTATTTTTAAGATCTCTATTATCTTTTTTTAGATATGTATTAGCTTCGAAAAGCTCGCTATTATCTTTAGCTAAGGCTTCTGCTTTTGAAGTCAGATGTTGTTTCTCAGCGGCTAGACGTTTGATATCTGCCTGACGAGCCTTAACTTCGTTGGCAACTACTCGCTTTTGCTTTATCAGATCTTCTTTAGCTTGCTCCATAGCGGCTATTTGCGCTTCTATCTTTTGATAGTCCAGCTGCATTTTTTTTAGCTTTTTTTCAGAATTAGTTCGTGATAAACCGCACTGCTGATTGTTTTTGCCTAAATCCGTATTTTTTTCTATAAACGAGTTTACTAGGTGAAGCGCGCTAGATTCTTTTTCAAGCAGTATCAGTAGCCGTTCACAATCAGCAGCAGTTAGAGATTTGCTGATATTTTTATTAATGCCGTATTTTCCTTTAAGAATAGTTTGAAGCTCTTTTTTTGAAGCCATAGGTGCGAATCCTATAGATGATGCTGATATCCGTATTTCTGGTAGTATCTACCATATACAATTAAATTCATAGGGTGCCAGAAGGTATCCGTATAGTTAGAGACCTTGCAACAACAGTTAACTATGCTACAGAGCATGAAACCATTTGCGCACGGTGCGTAGACACGTTAGACGGCAAATTTTAAGTCTAAGCTATGATCAAGGCATAGTCGGATTAACCCTATATGCCCTATAGCAAATTCAGCTTACAGAAGGTACAGCAAGAGTTTGGTCTTATCATTCATGAGGCCATTCACTTCTTACCCACACTACCCGCCGTCTCGCCTGATACGCTGTTAACAGCGACATTGGCAGACAGTCTTCCGCTGGCATTGGCTCAGGGTAATGAAAAGGCACGCAGTGAATGGATTATTAATCCAATCTTGACGGCAGTACGGCGACTGGCTAACACCAAAGTCAGTGTCTTTTCGGGTAAAGAATTCAACGTTGATCCGAGCCAAGAACTGGTGGGCTATGTGGATTTTTTAATTGCCCGCTCGCCCAGATTGTTGGTGTTGGAATCGCCTGTGGTCATGATGGTGGAAGCGAAGCCTGAAAACTTAAACGCAGGCTTAGGACAATGCGCTGCCGAAATGGTGGCTGCCCAGATCTTTAATCAACAGCCAGAGAAGATGATTTATGGCTGTGTGACCAATGGTGAATTATGGAAATTTTTGAAGCTCGAAGGAACAGATTTGACCATTGATTTAGAGGCCTATAGTTTAGAACCCCTGGAACGTCTGCTGGGGATTTTGATTTATCTGGCGTGTGAGGGGTAGTGCGATCGCAGCTGGAACGATTACACCCAGGTAGACGAGTCAGCACTTACCAAACCTTAGCCATAGGCAATGTAAAATCAGGCAGCTCCGGGTCGCCGCTTACGCTATCGGGATTCTCAAGTATTTGAGGAACTTGATTGGGGCGGTAGACATGCACCGTTCGCTGTTTACGATCAATTAACCAGCCTAGTGATACAGGGCAAACGCATACGTTTCTTTACAATTTGGTACTAGCGTTATCTCCTTGGGCCAGCACCTTGAAAAGATATTGGTCATCCCATCCTGCTTTGAGTCGCTTTGCATGTGTGCCACCTTTGGCGGA
>NZ_JADEXP010000041.1 GCF_015207065.1 Leptolyngbya cf. ectocarpi LEGE 11479
GGTTTGAAGAATGACCTAATTGCAGGTCTTCTAGTAATCATCCCCCTAGCCACAACCATTTGGTTGACCATCACCGTGGCCAGCTGGGTGATTCGTGCGCTGACTAGTTTTCCCAAGCAGTTAAATCCATTTGTTGATCTCCACCCGGCCCTGGTAGCCCTATTTAACCTGGGGGTAGGGTTTGCCGTCCCCTTACTGGCCATTTTGCTCATCGGTTTGATGGCCCGGAATATTGCGGGCCGTTGGCTGCTCGACTTTGGTGAGCGCATTCTCCAGTCCATTCCCTTAGCCGGTTCGGTCTATAAAACCCTCAAGCAGCTGCTAGAAACTGTCCTACAGGATACTAGGAGCCAGTTTCGTCGAGTGGTGCTGGTGGAATATCCCCGCCGTGGGATTTGGGCAATTGCTTTTGTGACTAGCTCGGCCATCTCCATCAATCCTGACTCGAAGATGCTCAGCGTTTTTGTGCCCACAACGCCGAACCCCACCAGCGGCTGGTATGCCGTTGTCCCTGAAACCGATGTGGTCAACCTGACTATTTCCATTGAAGAAGCTTTTAAAGTGCTGCTGTCCGGTGGCATTGTCGGTCCTAATTTAGCTGAGGCCATTGTGTCGAGAGACTCCCATGCTCAGCTGCCCGTTGCTGGCGGTGAAGAGACTGCATCAGACTCGACCTCTGAACAAGCCTCAAAAACTGAGACGTCTCAAACTCGGGTCGAGCTGGTTAATATCGATCAGCCAGGATAACCCGTCAGCTTCTCTGCGTCTCCTATACACTGGCTGATAAGATATCTGAGCTAGACCACCCCCACTTTCAAAACCATGCAAGCCCGTCGCATTGCGCGTGAGCTGGCGCTCCTCGGCATGAGTCAGCTGACCGACGACTCTAAGCGCAGCCAAAAAAAATCTAATCCATCTGTTGAAACTCTGCTGACTGAGGCCATTCGCACCCTCACCACCGAGGTTAAAGAAACCCTAGAAGCGGCATCTGCAGAACTCGTGCGTGGTAATCGGCAGTTGCTTAACAGCGAAACTCGATCCGGCGACCTGCGCAGCGCCCAGACCACGGTTAAAGAATCCATCGACCTGGTACAGGCTGCCATTAACCGTCTGGGGGTGGCCACAGAACTTCCAGAGTTTATTCAGCTGGCGGGCAGTCGAGATGTGCAAGACTATGCCCGACGGATCATTACTCAGCTCACTGAGCATCGGCAGGATATCGATCAGCTGCTAGATAGTGCCATGGTGGGTTGGAATCTCAAGCGCTTAGCGCGGGTGGATCGTGACATTCTCAGGATTGCCGTCACCGAAATTTTGTACATGGCTGTGGATAAACGCATCGCCATTGACCAGGCGATCGAAATTGCTAAACGGTACAGCGATGAAGATGGTTATCGCTTTATTAATGGAGTCATGCGCCGGGTGACGGATCAGCTAGCTAGCCAAGAATTGGACGCCCGCTCAGCGCCTTTAAAACTTACTCAACCGATCACTGACGCCAGCCCCGAAAGTGCCTTAGACGAAACTTAAGTGAGGGGACGAAACTACCCATTAATCCGGGCTTCGACTTCGCTCAGCCCTCATCTTTTCAAAATCAGCTGGTTGAGCGGAGTCGAAACCAGCGGCGTTAGAGACATTTACTTTTGGCCATCTACCTAATCCCCAGTAAATCAATCAGCCTCTAATGAGCTGAGTTTGTTTCCAAAGCGTTTCTTCTATTTCCTAGCCCATTCCCTCTGCCCGTTTGCTATGTCTTCATTTAACTGGTTTCGCCGTGGCTATGATGAGTCCTCTGATGCAGAGGCCGCTAAAGCCGATGAGAGTAAGACCGATGCTACCCCCGAAGAAACGCCCCCAGAGCAGAATGACGCACCGGCAAACGCTGAAGATTATTTAGCCTGGGCCAAGGCGGCTTACCAAAACATTCAGCAACAGCAGACAGAAACGGTGGAGCCGGAGCCGGAGCCGGAACCCGAGCCAGAAACGGTGGAGCCGGAACCCGAGGCTGAGATACCTGCCGCCGTCACACCAGCTATGGACACCCCGGCACCTGCTGTCGAACCGCCGGTAGCAGACCCCGCCGAAGAGCCAGTCGAAGAGCCAGTCGAGGAGCCAGTCGAGGAGCCAGTCGAGGAGCCAACCACCGTTGACGACGATGCGCCCTCGGACTCCGCTGATGTGACCGCCGTAGAGTCTACTCCAGACCAGGCTGACTCGGTGGCCGCTCCCTTTTGGGCTAAAGCCGCAGAGGCTGAGCGAGAAGCCCGTTTAGCCAAGCTCAAGGAAACCGCCATTGCTTCGGAGCCCGAGCCGTCGGCAGATTCGGAGCCCGAGCCCGAGCTGGTGATGCCCGACATTGATTTGGATGAGGCATTTCTATGGTCAGCAGAGGTTCTGGCTTCCCAGGGACGACGCCCTGATGAAATTTCCCTCGAAGAAATTACCTGGCTCAATCAGCTGCGCCAGGGCTTGGATAAGACGCGGCGGGGCCTGGTTAATCAGCTGAAGTCGGTGGTGGGTCAAGGTCCCCTCAACGAAGAGGCCGTCTACGAAATCGAAGCGCTGCTGCTGCAGGCGGATGTCGGTGTGGAGGCCACCGATGTGATCATTGAAGCACTCCAAGCCAGAATGCGCGAGGAAACGCTGCCACCGGACGCGGCGATTCGCTATCTGAAAATGCTGCTGCGGCAGATGCTAGATAGTCCGTTGGATGGGGATCACAATCTCTTGTTTGTGCCCGAAAGTGAGCAGCTCAATGTTTGGCTAATGGTGGGGGTGAATGGCGCGGGTAAAACGACTACCATCGGTAAGCTCACCCACATTGCTAAAAAATCTGGCTATAACTGTTTGATTGCGGCGGCGGACACCTTCCGGGCAGCGGCGGTGGAACAGGTGAAAGTATGGGGTGAGCGTAGCGGTGTGGAGGTGATTGCGAACCCTGCTGCTAATACTGACCCGGCAGCGGTGGTGTTTGATGCCATTGCTGCTGCCAAATCTCGCAATACGGAGCTACTGCTGGTGGATACGGCGGGCCGGTTGCAAAATAAGAAAAACCTGATGGATGAGCTGACAAAAATTCGACGCATCGTTGATAAAAAAGCGCCAGAGGCTCAAGTTGAAGCCCTGTTGGTGCTGGATGCCACCCTGGGGCAAAACGGAGTGCGTCAGGCTCAGGTATTTTCAGACGCTGCCAATTTGAGTGGGGTGGTGTTGACCAAATTGGATGGTACGGCCAAGGGCGGTGTGGCCTTGGCGGTGGTGCAGCAGCTGGGGCTGCCGATTAGGTTTATCGGGGCTGGCGAGGGAATCGAAGACCTGCGCCCCTTCTCCAGCTTTGAATTTGTGGAAGCCTTGTTAAGCGGTTAGACGGCCTATTACAGCAGAGATGCCGGTTTATTTCTTTTGGGGAGCTGATGAGTTTCGGATGAAAAAGGCGGTGCGGGCGCTGTGCGATCGCAACCTCGACACCGACTGGGCTAGCTTTAACTACGAAAAAATCCCACCGGAACAATCAGACGCCGTCATCCAGGCGCTCAACCAGGCCATGACTCCCCCCTTTGGCATGGGTAAGCGAGTGGTGTGGCTGTTGGATACGCCCATCTGCCAGCGCTGTTCCGCCGACCTCTTAGCAGAATTAGAACGCACCTTACCCAAGATCCCCGATAGCTCAATTTTGCTACTCACCAGCAGTAACAAGCCCGATGGCCGATTGAAATCCACCAAGCTGGTCAAAAAATATGCTGATATCCGGGAGTTTGACACCATTCCCCCCTGGAAAACCGATCAGATCGAGCATCAGGTCTATCAGGTTGCTAAGGATGTCGGCTTGCAGCTCACAACGGCAGCAGCGGCCATGCTAGGGGAGGCCATCGGAGCCGATACTCGCCGTCTCTATAACGAGTTGGAAAAACTCAAAACCTACTGGCCCGAGCCCAAACAGGCGCTGCCGCCAGAAGCCGTCACCGCCCTTGTCGCCGTTAGCACCCAGAGCAGCCTACAGCTAGCAGCAGCCCTGCGGCAGGGCAATACTGACCGAGCCTTGACCTTGATTACCGAACTGTTGGAGCGTAACGAGCCGGCCCTGCGCATCGTGGCTACTCTAGTGGGTCAATTCCGCACCTGGCTGTGGGTTAAGCTCATGGCCGACTCTGGCGAACGGGACACCCGCATCATTGCCCAGGCCGCCGATGTGGGCAATCCCAAACGTATCTATTTTTTACAAAAGGAGATTCGTGACGTCTCATTACTACAATTACAAAACTCCCTAGAACTGCTACTATCGCTGGAATTTTCCCTTAAGCAGGGTGCGCCTGAGACTGTAACATTACACACCAAAGTGATTGAATTGGCACATTGCTTTAAGCCCGTCTGAGGTTTTACGATGCAATATCCATGTTTTTTCACTGAAATCGGTCAATCGGTCAGATCTTGCTAGGTATTGCCATGATGCTTTCTCGTTGCTCTAGTCATGACAGCCCCCCGCGCCGCCATTGGCGCGTTGGTATCCGTATTGGTTTCGCCATTGCTCTTGGGTGGCCCCTTTCCACCCTCTGGCAACATGGATACGCGCAAAACTTTACCGATGAGGAAGTTGTTAACTATGCCACAGCTGTCCTGGCGATGGAATCGAGTCGGCAACAGGCCTATGCGGAGATTGCCGATCTGATGAGCGGTGCCGGGTTAGATGTGCTGCGTTACGACTTACGCTGTCTGAGTCTGGATGCGTTGGAGCTGCCCCGCGCAGTGCGGCGGCCCGTGCGTTATCTATTAATTAACTATTGCAACGACGCCAAAGAGATTGTTGAAGAAACGGGGCTAACGGTGCAGACGTTTAATTCCATCACCGTTAACCATCAAGAAGATGAGACCCTAGCAGAAAAGATACAATCAGAGTTAAGCAGGCTGCAGTAGGGTCGCCAGTGATTTGACCCTTATTCCCAATATTTGTCCACCGTTTTACCCCTAGTCCCATGCAATTTATCGATCAAGCTGAAGTGGATGTCCGAGGGGGCAACGGTGGAGATGGCCTAGTTGCCTTTCGTCGAGAGAAATATGTGCCAGCGGGGGGACCCTCCGGTGGCAGGGGGGGAGATGGGGGCTCAGTCATTCTCCACGCCGTCTCCAATTTACAAACGCTGTTGGACTTTCGCTACGCCCACCAGTTTCAGGCGGAACATGGCCAGCGGGGTGGCCCCAAAAATATGACCGGGGCTATGGGCAAGGATTTGGTGGTAGAAGTCCCCTGTGGCACCATCATCTACGATGCTGAGACCGGGAACCTTCTGGGGGATTTGATCACCGAGGGGCAAACGCTGTGCGTAGCCGAGGGCGGTAAAGGCGGCCTCGGTAATTCGGCTTTTTTGAGCAATCGCAACCGGGCACCGGAGACCAGCTTACCCGGACTGCCCGGAGCAGAGGGGCGGATTCGCCTAGAGCTAAAGCTGCTGGCCGAGGTGGGGATTATTGGTCTGCCCAATGCCGGTAAGTCTACGCTGATTTCTGCCTTGTCTGCGGCTAAACCCAAGGTGGCGGACTATCCGTTTACGACACTAGTGCCCAATCTGGGGGTAGTACGCAAGCCGACCGGCGATGGGACGGTATTTGCTGACATTCCAGGATTGATTGCTGGTGCCCATGAGGGAGCGGGCTTGGGCCATGACTTTTTACGCCACATCGAGCGGACTCGGGTGCTGCTCCATGTGATTGATATTACGACCCTGGACCCGATTGAGCACTACCAGACGATTCAACAGGAGCTGGTGGCCTACGGTCATGGTCTAGCGGAGCGGCCGCAGCTGCTGGCGCTGAATAAAGTGGATGCGGTCCCTGAGGATGAGTTAGAGATTGTCACGGAAGAACTGATGGCGAGCAGTGGCTGCGATCGCATCTTTGCTATCTCTGCTGTTAGCCGTCGGGGTCTAGATGAAATGCTTCAGGTAATTTGGGATCTGCTCGAAGCCACTAAGCCTAAGGAAATCGTTATTGAACCAGAGCCCTTTCCCAACCTGGTGCCCCAGGATATGGCCCCCACCCAGTGGACCTAGAAACTTTTCGTTAATCCATAAGGTTGACAAAGATATTGTTAAGGTTGACAATCTGGCATAAGGTTGTCAATCCTCAGCGGTAGTTGAGAGAAGCGTTGTCATGGCTGGAGTGCGAAGACGTGGAGAGAAATCATTCGCCGGTATATTTTAGAAAACGTCACAGCTCATCCAAATGATATTGCCCTGCACGCTGCTCAGCACTTTGGCATTACCAGACAAGCCATCAATAAACATCTGAAACGGTTAGTTGAGCAAGGTGCATTAACCGCAGAGGGCAGCTCTCGTAGTAGACACTATCGGCTTCAGGAAGCAATTTCCTTTCTGCAAATCTACGACATCACTCAAGATCTGCAGGAAGATATTGTATGGTCTCGAGATATCACAGCACATTTGTCATCCCTCCCGACCAACGTACTGGATATCTGGAATTACGGTTTTACTGAAATACTCAACAATGCAATTGAGCATTCAAACGGAAAAAAAATCCTAGTCAAACTTACGAAAGGTCCCAAGGCAGTAGAAATCATCATTGCTGACGATGGCGAAGGAATTTTTCGCAAAATTCAGAGAGAACTGAACTTACTTGATGAACGTCATGTAGTCCTCGAACTCTCGAAAGGCAAACTCACCACAGATCCTATTAATCATTCCGGTCAAGGCATTTTCTTTAGTTCTCGACTGTTTGATGATTTTGTAATCCTATCTGGCAATGTTTTCTTTTCGCATCATCATGAAAAGCTTGAAGACTGGATTATGGAACGAGATGCCCCCGAAGAGGGAACCTTTGTATTTATGGAGCTTCGTAACAATACGGCTCGTACCTGTAAGCAAGTATTCGATCAGTATTCTGCTCCTCTAGAGGAAGACTATGGATTTATCAAGACAGTCGTTCCTGTCCGTTTAGTCCAGTATGGGAATGAATTTCTGGTATCCCGCTCTCAGGCAAAACGGCTACTGGCTCGAGTCGATAAGTTTAAGGTTGTAATTCTCGATTTTGACAAAATTGATGCTATTGGTCAGGCATTTGCTGATGAGGTGTTTCGTGTATTTTTGAATCACCATCCTGATATTCAGCTCCACGCAATAAATGCTAACGATGAGGTCAGGCAAATGATTTTGCGTGCTGGTGGAAAGTACAGCCTTGAGAACTCTGTCTATAACGGAGCTAACTTTAGTGCTTAGCGCAGCTTCCAGATTTGGCCCTGCTGCTGTAACGCCTCCTGCAGATGATCGATGGCAATCTCTTGCTCGCTGGCTAAAGTCTTTGACCGCTGACCAATCTCCATAATCTGACTCTGGGAGAGGGCTAACCCCTCAGCCAGGGAAGTCCAACGGACTTTTCCCATGGATTTTACACCGTTGGGAAAAGCCTGCTGCCACAGCTGTAAACGCTGTTCAGCATCGGGCATGGGAATATCGATGATGGTGAGCTGCTGTCGCCAATAGCGGCAGACCAGGTGGCGATGGCAGACTGAAAATATCAGCCGGGCTGACGATGTTGTGAGCCACTGCTGAAGGGCTGTACGAGCTATGTCTGACTCGCGCCCTAGCCACCAGTGGGCTGATTTGACCAGCACCATGGGGTACGCGGCCTGGTCTAGTTCGCTGAGACAGCTAGGCCAGTCTTGAGGTGAAATTTGGGCCAGGTCGAGAGTATATAGGGGCTGTTTGAGGTGGGTGGCCAGTGCGATCGCAACCCGTTCCTTACCAACACCTTTTTCTCCCACTAGCAGCAGCCTTGCTTGCGGCTGACTGATTACAGACTGCAGCTGCTGTTTGAGCGGATCTGCCAGGATGATATCTGACCATGGGGTGCGATCGCCACAGCGTTGGCTAAACCGCTCTGCCATGACGAACCGCATGGGCCAAGACGGATCTGGCGTCTCCGCCAGCAAATACTCCACCCACTCAGGAGCCAGCTGCAATTGGCTCCCCAAAAACGTCGGCGCACCGTCCACACAGCGTAAAACTTGCCGCTTTAGTAAAGATGTGTGACCCGAGAGCCGTGCCCGTGCCCGGCGGCGCTCAGTCTCATTGCGACAGAGCACGCGCAACGCTAGCTCAACCGTGGGCAACGAGCCCGCCGCACAGTTAGCCCCCGTCTGCAGATAGTGATATAGCCGTCCGTAGCGGGCTTGTACCTCCGGAGCCAGCGCCATCAGCACCAGCTTCTTTTCAAACAGACTTAACCCCAAGGCCGTTTGCATCGCAGGCAGCCCCAGAGAAACCTTGTTGGCTCGACTCAGGAGGATCCGATTGTCTAATGTTTTTTGATACCCCAGGGATGGCTGCTCCCCTGACTTGGGAGCCACATCATCATAGGCCCGATGCTTGACCGCGATTAGCCCCTGCCACCAGTCGCTGGTCGCCTTATCTGCCGGAGTTTTTGCCACCCGAGCTACCGACTTTAGCATTTTTCGCTGCTGTGCCACAGCCACGAGCAACAGTCGTTCTAGCCAGCTCAGCTCAGTGTCCAGATACGCCCAATTATTTGCAAACGGAACAGAACCCATTAATTATTTCAAGCGACGCAGAAACTCAAGCGGCAGTCCGTCAGCATCAGCAATAAACGCCACCTCATATACCCTAGACCCGATCATTTGCTGTTGAGGTTCCAATAGTACGGTTAGGGGGGTGTCTTGTGAAACCGCATTCTGCCGGAGCTGGTCCAGCCAGACTGGTAAACTCTCAGCCGTTTGAGTCAGATCAAAGGACAGGTGATAGTACCCGGTATAGTGCTCATCGCTAAATGCATCCGCAGTCGGACTAGGCTCTGGCACCTGCATCAGCTCCACCCGTCCCCCCAGGCCTTCCATCCAACAGGCCAATGTAATGCCTGCTGTAAAGCGCTCAATCACCTCAAAACCCAAAAGTTCATAGAACGCAATCGCCCGGTGAATATCAGACGTTCGAATCGCAGCATGGTGCATGGTGTTCTTATTGCCAAAAGCACAGCTTACTCAAAAAATTTTAAATATCGATAATTGTTGGGTACACCGGGCTCTTTTTCCAAATCAAAATTAATCACATCCCACTGAGGCACATCCTCAGACGGTGGACTAAACGCCACAGGTAAGCCGTACAGCCTGGGTGTCCCCGTATCCACTTTGCCTCGCCAGGGCGTGCTGTACTCCAGATACGACTTCACCAAGGGACGGTAGCGCTCGGCAATGATCACCCGCGTCGCTCGATATCCTTCTGTATACAGCCGATCTAGCGCCTCATGGATCTCAAACCGAATACCATCGGGATGGGTATGCTGGCGGTACCAGGCCCCCTCCCACTGCCGCCAGTGGCGACCCGACTGCACATGCACTAAATCATGGGTATCGAGACTAACCTCAAACGCACCATGGCGAGTACAGAGGTAGCTATCAGTCAGTGTTAGTGCCGGGATGGTCTGCCGACAGTGAGGGCACTTGATCTCTGGCCCATAAAACGGATACTGAGAAGCAGAATGGATCATGCGGGTTTATTAAAACATTGATGCTCAAACGTGATTGACCAGTCCTAACTACCCCAATGCTAAGACTCGGAAAAATGCCACTGCCGAAGCCTGCTACAGCACACTCCACCCATGGCCAATAAGGCTTGCGCTCGCCCTATTATAACGGCAGGCAAAATCGGGCGCTTTTCGCCTACATAATATTATTTCAGAGAGTTCGCCGCTGCCGATAGTTAACACTTACAATTCCACTTGACCTTCGATAAATGAACATCTTCTAGGTAATCCTGTGGCCCATACTTCCCCTGTTTTAACGACTCCTGGAGACTTTTGGCCGGTTCCAGACCTTGCCCAAGCGGCCTTTATCGCCCCTAACGCCACAGTCATTGGCAATGTTGAGGTGCAATCAGGAGCCAGCATTTGGTACGGCGCAGTGGCCCGAGGCGATGTGGAGCTGATCCGCATCGGTGCCCATACCAACGTGCAAGACGGTGCTATCCTCCATGGCGACCCTAATTTACCCACAGTCCTAGAAGACTATGTCACCATTGGCCATCGAGCCGTGGTGCACAGTGCCCATATTGAGCGGGGGTGTCTTATCGGTATTGGTGCCATCATTCTCAATGGCGTCCGCGTCGGCGCGGGTAGTATCGTCGGTGCGGGGGCGGTGGTGAATAAAGATGTATCACCCGGTTCACTGGTTGTCGGCGTTCCTGGCAAAGTCTTTAGACCTCTATCAGCCGAAGAAATCGACGACCTAATCGACCATGCTAAAAAGTATGAGCAGTTAGCACTGACCCACGCAGGTAAAGGGACAAATTTGGGATTTGAGTAACCTGCCTGCTTAACTCATACCTTGCACCTGGTGGGGAAGCGCCCACCCGCCCAGGGTTCAAAACCCAGGGCTACCGAAGGGTGTCCACTGAAAGGGACACAATAATCGGAGATGTATTGTTAGGTTTCGCTTCCACAAGAGTATGACTATCCTTTGACCAGTCCACGACCGATCACTAGCGCTTCTAAGCCAAAATTGTCCCTTCAGTGGACAGCCCTCAATTAGCGTCGGGTTTTGAACCCGGCGTGGGTTTTAGCCGCATTACTATTCTAAAAATCTCATCCCCGATGACTTCCAAATTTTTCCAATCCGACGATGCCCTCCAGAAAAAACTCAATCAGGTGCTTGACCTGACCTGGGCGCGCTTTCCCAACCTGGCGCAAAACCAGATTGCTGTCACCTGGCTAGCCTATGAGCCGCCCTACATTGTCAACACGGGCGGTGCCCTAAGTACCACTGACTTCTGGAAGCAGCGACCCAAGGGTGCGAGCTATCGCGGCGTAGAACGGATTTACCCCGCCAGTGTGATCAAACTATTTTATCTAGTGGCAATCTACGAATGGTTAGAGCGGGGCATGGTCCAAACGAGCCCGGAACTAGAGCGGGCCATCCGCGACATGATCGTTGACTCTAGCAATGATGCTACAGGCTACGTTGTGGATGTGCTCACAGGAACCACCAGTGGCCCAGAACTGCCCCCCGGCCCGTTTGAGACATGGCAACATCAGCGCAACTTGATCAACCGCTATCTGCAAAGTCTGAAGTGGCCCGAACTAGACACAATCAACGCTAACCAAAAAACTTGGTGTGATGGCCCCTACGGTCGCGAGCGGGCATTTCTTGGTGAGGGCTATGAAAATCGCAATATGCTAACCACCGAGGCTTCCGCCCGCCTACTCCACAGCATTATCGGTGGTGTCGCAGTCAATGCGGCTCGATGTCAAACCATGATGCGGTTTATGACCCGAGATCTCGATCCTCAGGCATTAGCCGCTGATCCAGAAAATCAGGTAACCGGCTTTTTGGGGGCAGGGGTGCCCGTTGAGGCGCAAGTGTGGTCAAAGGCGGGATTGACCAGCAAAGTGCGTCATGATGCGGCCTATATTGAGGCCGATGGTGCCCATCCTTATCTGCTAATCGTCTTTACTGAAGGGGCTGAGCACAGCAACAACGAAGATATTTTGCCCTTTGTCTCGGCCCAGATTTTAGCAGCGATGCATGAGATGGGGGTGTGAGTCTCCTCCAAAACACAGCTGACGGGCACCTTAGGCATAGTTCGAGGGTGCATCAATGGCTAGGAAAACATCGATTAGGGAAACATCGTGGCAGACCGTAGAAGCTCGCTTTAAACAAATTTGGGGCTACGATAGCTTTCGCCCTCCCCAAGGCAGTGTTATCCGCACACTGCTAGCCAAGCAGGATGCCCTGATTGTGATGCCTACTGGGGGTGGTAAGTCTGTTTGCTTTCAGCTACCTGCCCTACTGCACAAGGGCATCACCCTGGTCATATCGCCACTGGTGGCGCTGATGGAAGACCAGGTTCAGGAGCTAAAACAACGACAGCTGGCAGCGGAGCGGCTCCACAGTGCCCTGGCCTCCTATGAGAAACGCAAAATTTTGCAGCAGGTGCAGCACAACCGGCTGAGACTGCTGTACCTTTCGCCTGAAACTCTTCTTAGCAAACCCGTATGGGAGACGCTGTGCCAGCCTCAGGTGGTCATCAACGGTTTGATTTTGGATGAAGCCCATTGTCTAGTGCAGTGGGGCAATACCTTTCGGCCTACCTATCGACGACTGGGGGCGGTCAGACCAGCGCTGCTCACGCACAAACCTGCGGGTACAAGGCTACCCATTGCAGCCTTTACTGCCACAGCGAATCCAGCCGCTCAGAAAACTCTCTGCGAAGTGTTGCGGCTGCAGCAACCAAAGGAAGTAAAGCTGAGTCCCTATCGAGAGAATCTGAATCTGTCAATAAAAATAGTGTGGACACCTCGTGGGCGACGAAAAGCCATGCTGACGTTTATCAAAGCTCATCCGCAGCAGGCAGGGTTAGTCTATGTTCGCACCCGTCGTACAGCGGAAGACCTGACCCACTGGTTAAAGTTACAGGGGTTTTCGGTAGCTGCCTACCATGCAGGCTTGCCCAGTGAAGAACGGCGTTGCATTGAGACTGAATGGTTAGCAGAACGCTGTCAGTTTGTAGTATGCACGAGTGCATTTGGTATGGGGATTAATCATCCGAGAGTGCGCTGGGTCTGTCATTTTCATGCGCCGAGTACGCTGAGTGAATATGTGCAAGAGATCGGTCGTGGGGGGCGAGATGGCAAACCGGCGGATGCGCTGACGCTGGTAAGCGAACCAACAGGATGGCTGGATGCGGAGGACAAACAGCGCTGGCAGTTTTTTGCGGAGAGTGAACGTAAGCTACAGCGAGAAGCAAAGCGGTTGGTAAAGTCACTCCCTGCGACTGGCAATATTGATGAGGTGTTGCAACGTGATGGGAAAGCGGCTACGGCGTTGGCATTGCTACACAGCCAGGGCCAGCTGATGTGGGAAGATCCGTTTTGCTATCGGTTAAAGGTGGGACGTGCTTCTGGTAGTGATGAGACTTTTGATAGCGTGAAAGAAATGAAGCAATATCTCTTTAGTCGCAGGTGTCGTTGGCAAACATTGTTAGTGCAGTTTGGCTGTGAGGCAGAGGCTCAAGAGATGCAATGTGGTCATTGTGATAATTGCGGAGGATAAGTGGACTATCCAAATTAGATCGTTCTGAATGCCGTTATGTTTTAAAATTTTTTCCATAGCTCCACCCTTATTCCTAACCAGGCACAGCAAACGATAGACCGTTAATCTTTCAGTCAATCCTCAATCAGCCTCGGCCACAGTGATCTCCGACACACACCAATCAAACTTGATGGTTGTGTAAGAAAGCGATGGAGTTATCTTGCAGAGCCTTCCATATGAATCTCCTTAGCTTAGAGTGGACTCATAGAAGAACGATTTATTGAATTCCACTCTATATCTAAACCGAAGCCCCCATGAGCATTAGCGCCCGTGGGGGCTTCTTATATGGACCTGAGGCTGGTCAGACGATAGAGAGTGTGACCAACAACACACACAGAGCGAACGAAGATCACAAAACTTCTATCGGAATCGATTTGAAAATGCCTGTTTCCCTACTCAGAACGAACAAGACACCGTTCTACACCACACACTTATCAGGACTCTACCCATGAAACTGACTCATCTCGGTGCATCCTACACTCCTTCTGCTCAGACTATCGAAACCGTTGAAACCGATACAGAACTTTGCTTTATGGGTCGCACCTTCAAAATGCGAGCCCCCAAAGCGATACCTGCCCAGGCCGCTAGCCGCCACCTCACCTATCGCGGCGTTCGTTACAGCGTCTAAGAAAGTGTCAGCGCAGTAGCGTCTCTCCAATTATCACACGTCTCTCCTACAACACAGCAAGCTGCCCCTGATCGACGTGTCAGGGGCTTTTTTTTGAATGAAGACAGTTCTCATTGTAGAAAATGACGCCGTTGATGCTCGTGTATGGAAATTTAATTGGTAGCTGACTTGGTTTTCAATAGCACTGAGGGAGGTCAGTTGAGTTTGCTCACACAGACGCTACTACACGAAATCCAATCATCGCCTGTGTCGTCGTACGAGCATGGCTCGCACGAAATGCTGAACGACAGTGCTGAGGCTTCAACGTGTAAGAGCCACCTCGCATTATCTTCTGACCATCATCATTGCCAGACAACCAGATGTCAGCATTTTCAGGCGCATCCTCATAGTTTTGATGGACATCATCAGCACACCACTCGTACACATTCCCAATAGGGTTCATCAAAATATTGCCCCTGCTCTGTAAGTTCAGAAATTATTTGGCCTTGGATATCGACCTGTGCTGTCTTAAATTCCAGTATTTCTAGTGGAGGGATAGATTCACTTGCAGCATCGGACTCAACGTCAGATAAAGGCTGAACATCAACTTGCCCCTTCTGTGAAGTACGCTGACACCCTAAGGCAAATGAAGCACTCGCTGCAGAGAACCCCAAAATTTTCAACACCTGCCGTCGATGAATAAACCTTAAGCTCCTCTGGGAAAAAGTCTGAAAATTTTGATAGCTGTTATCTAGCATATGTTCAATACCATCAGACGTAGGGATTTATCATACCCACATAAGTTTGGGTATGTGGATGTTAGCCAGGGATTGAGGATTTATCATGTTCAAATATCTTCGGGGTGCCAGTGTGCCGTTACCAATCCTAAGTTTGCTGTTAGGGATACCACTCATTCCCCATGCATTAGCAGAGCAACCTGTAGAAGACACCTTCCCTCAGGTAAAGCAAACTACTGATACTTTTGACGATATCTCCACTCACTGGAGCCGTCACATCATTAACTGGCTAGCGGGCAATAATCCTGCCGAAACCTCCTATTTAGGCAATTCAGAGCCCAGATTTCGACCCGGCTGCCCCATTACACGAGGAGAATGGGTTGAGCTATCTGTAACTATTTTCGATTTGAATAACCGCCCCGAGGCTGAAGGTAACCCTGTTGCCAGTCGCCCCCCATGCCCGGATCGTCCCGATGTGAAGTGCCCGTTTTCAGATGTGCCCGCAACGGCGAATCCCCATTATCAAGACACATTTCAAGCATTTAGAACGGGGATGATATCCGGCTACCCTGATGGCACATTTCGCCCACAGCAGTCGATGAATTATGCCGAAGCGATCGCATCGTTAGCCGCCGCCTTTAATCTAGTCCCCCAAATTGACAGTCTCAAACAACAGCATGGAGACCCCCCTGCAGTCATCGGCACCGATTACTTTATTAATGGCCGAGTGCTAGAAGATGCCTGGTTTGCCCCTGCATTGCATGGAGCGCTGCTAGCTAACCTGGTCGCATTAGACTGGCCGCTTGAGTTTTATCCCTACAGACCACCGCTGAGCCGGGGAGAAGCTGCCGTTATGATGTATTTGAGCCTGGCTTATCAGGACAAAGCTAGCTTAGATGATCCAATTCTCAGGACAGAAACCTCACCCCAGAGCAGTGAATATGCACTTAGACATATTCGAATAGCTGGAGAACCAGACTTTACGTTTGGACCACCAGCTGTCCGTAGACAATGCACAGAGCAACGTTGAATACCCATGGAGCGATCAGTCCAAGACAGAGAACTGCATTGTGCTGCTGTTAAGCTTGGTGTCGATAAACAGATTGCCGTTTTCAAAGAAATGGATGTTTGCATGCTGTAGGGCTTGCAGATAGTCCTGGTCAATGGACTCTGGTAAACATGCGGCTAGCGTAGTGGGGCCTAGCTCGATTGTGAGGCCGCTGTCGTTTTGAGTATAGCTACCCGACACCTGGTTACAATCAGCGCGAATGGCCAGATTTCCGTTGGCTGTAAACTCGATGGTATAGTTGCTTGGGGAGGCTGGCACGAGTCGCACGCCATCTCTGTACCGGATCTGTTCTAGCTGCCAGATCGCACTTGTTAACTGGATCTCTTCAGCTGCCGCTACCGGAGTAGTGGGCTCGACCTGCACCTCGACTTCGTTAGGATGGCCGTTAGTAATGACCGGAAACTGAGTTGTGGTAACAAACTTTAAATCGCCGTCTATCGTAATCCGAGACTGGACAGCATAGGAAAGTCCTGGACTAATTTGCTCAGGATCGTAGAGTAGCGTAAAGGGAAACGGCACCTGCCGCCCACCGGAAACAATCTTCTGGGAGGAGAGTGTAATGGTAGGCGCATCGGCTCGGCTAACATCTACCAGGCTAATGTCGATAACGGCATCTGATGGTAAAGCGATGCGAGGCCGATAGGAAACCGTACCGGTGATAGTTTCATCTGTTTGCTGGGGTACGTCGTCGATGGTGATCGTTTGCTCGCCTGAGGTTGCGATCGCAACCTCCACCGTCAGCTCTCCAGCATACAGGTCTCCAGCATAGCGATAGGTCACCCCTGTCTCTGTAGACTCAACCGCGACCGGAACGCCGCGCACCTCTGTCATGCCGGTTTGCTTGTTGTACAGGTTAAGCCGGGGCACTCCATCTGAGTTGTAAACCCGTGCTGCTATACCCGCAGTCTGAGAAAACACCAGCGTGCCCTCTGGCACAGTGATCTCATCATCGCCAACTTCCTCCGGCAGCTGCGCTAGCTTGGCAACCGGGTCGCTCAAGTGATGCCGCGATATATGCGCGCTGGCAACAACTGGAGCAACGCTACCGGCGGTTACCACCGCTAAACCTACACCGATAGCCTGAGAAAGCATTTTTTTGCTCATCACCAAATCTTGTCTCTTGACTTTTGTTTACGGATCCAGCCAACCATCAAATTGCTGATTTTGTGACCCAAGTAAACTCTATCGCCGTCTCAGAACTTGCTGTCGGCAGTTACCGTTTTGGTAACTTGCTGAGGAGAGTTAAAGGCAACGTTCGCTTTTATCGTGCTTTCGCTACTTTACTGTGGGCGTGACTTAGCAGCGATCGCAAATGCCATGCACCGTTACTTCGTACTTATCCACGCTCAACCCAGGCCGTAGCTGAGCCGTATCCAGACACTGAAACTGCTCCCAGGGAATATCCTCAATGGCACCGCACGCCTTGCAGCGAAAGTGATGGTGGCGGCTCACATTGGCATCGTAGCGACACACGCCTTCTTCTAGCAGCACCTCGCGCACTAGACCTACATCCCGCAAAGCCTGCAAAGAGCTATAGATAGTTGCCTGGGAAGAGCGGGGCATATCCTTATTCACATCGTGCAGAATCTGCTCAGCAGTCGGATGATCCTCACGGGTAAGCAGATTAGAGTACACTGCAAATCGCTGCGGTGTCACTCGCAGGTGCTTTGACTTAAGTAGCTTGACAATTTCGTCCGTCTGCTGAGACATCACCGAATAAATATAAAGACGTAAACAGGTTGCCTGCACGAGCAGCATCCGACGATACCAGCCGTATGCGTCTTGAGAGCTTATAGTGCAAGCGTAACACCCCTATCCTAGCACCCACATTATCTGATAGCCACTTCAAGGTCAGAATAATTCTAGATGTTGATATTTTTTCAAATAAGAACTATTCTAGTTTAGGAAGGCAGCCATTCAATTAAGGCAACGCCTAATTTTTACTACTGATCCACCTAACGACTAACTACAGGAAATTATCATGGCTGTTATCGAAAAAGTGCCTAGCGTTGTTTTTAAGACTCGCGTTCGTGATGAGTCTGTGGAAGGGCCTAATCCCTATCGCTGGCAAGACACAACGACCGAAGATATTTTCGCTGGCAAGAAGATTGTTGTCTTCTCTCTTCCAGGTGCATTTACCCCCACCTGCTCTTCTAACCATCTGCCCCGCTACGAAGAGCTTTACGACGAGATGACTGCTCTGGGCGTAGATGCTGTTTACTGTATCTCCGTAAACGATGCCTTTGTTATGTTCCAGTGGGGCAAACAGCAGGGTGCTAAGAACGTTAATCTGCTGCCCGATGGCAACGGCGAATTTAGCCGCAAGATGGGCATGCTGGTGGACAAGTCCAACCTGGGCTTTGGTATGCGTTCCTGGCGTTATTCCATGGTCGTTAACGATATGACCATTGAGAAAATGTTTGCTGAGCCTGACTTTGGTGATAACTGCCCCACGGACCCCTTTGAGGTCTCTGACGCTGACACCATGCTGGCTTACCTAAAGGGTGCTGAAGCCCCTGGCGTTTCCGAGCCTCGCAAAGAGTTTGTTGGCTAACTTATATCTTGCACCGGGTGGAGAAGCGCCAACTCGCCCTGCACTCAAAGTGTCAGGGCTAACTGGATCAAAACCTACTAAAGGGGTTAAAGATCGCTCAAAGCATAAAGAGCCTTTCAGCTAACCTTGTCCCTTTAGTTGACACCCCTCAGTTAGCGTTGGGTTTTGAACCCGACGTGGGTTGAAGCCTCACAGCCGATTTAGTGCAAGATTTGAGCTAAGGTCTTTTCTCAAAGGCTATAACGCTTAACGGCCCCCTTACTCCCTTTAGTTCTAGAAAGAGATTAAGACTTAAAGCCCCCAATACTGGGGGCTTGGGGGCTCTTTATCATTAAAAACCTACTCACCCCACTCCCACCCGCAGAGGGCAGGTTATCAGACTATGAAACTATCCAGTGCAAATATTGAAAATCATTTAGACACCGTCTATGACGCCATTGTCGTGGGTGGGGGCATGGGCGGTCTGTCAGCGGCTATTTATCTGGCCCGATATGGTCTGAAATGTCTTGTTATTGAAAAAGGCAGGGGCCGGTCCCTATGGATGCAAGATACCCGTAACTACCTGGGTCTAGATCCTGATACCCCCGGACGTAATATTCTGACCCACGGTGCCAAACAAGCCCTGGACTGGGGAGCGGATTATCTCAGAGCCTTTGTAGAAGAGGTCACGGATGATGGCGAGACGTTTGCTGTCAAGGTTAAAATCGGGAAGAAAGATAGTAAATATTACACGCTGCGTAGCAAGTATGTGATTGCGGCCTCGGGCGTTATTGACGTGCTGCCTGAACTAGAGAATATGCAAAATGTCTATGATTATGCGGGCTACACGCTACATGTCTGCATGATCTGTGATGGCTTTGATATGTGGGACCAGAAGGCCGTTGTTATGGTCAGTCGGGAATCTCAGATTAATGTGGCTTTTGTGCTGAACTGGTTTACCCCCTACATTTCAGTTCTCACCAACGGCTTTACGGTCAGTGATGCCATGAAGCAAAAGCTAGTGGACCATGGGTACCCTCTCTATGAAGCGCCGATTACTCAGATTTTGGGAGAGAACCATAAGATGAGCGGTGTTGAGCTGCAGGATGGCACCGTTGTGGAAGCGACCACAGGCTTGATCAACATGGGCTCGATTTATCACAACCACTATCTTAAAGGGATTAAAGAACTCACCTGGGATGGGGAGAATTTGATCACCAATAATATGGGACAAACCACCCATGAACGTATTTTTGCCGTGGGGGATCTCAAGCAGGGGCTGAATCAGGTGACCGTTGCTGTCGCCGATGGGACGTTGGCCGCTACCCAGATTTGGCGATATATTCGCCGCGCGAGCCAGCCCCGTAAATGGGAGGAAAATCTAGTATCCACACCTGTCTAAAATACTAGACGGGTCTAGGCTAAGACGCGCGATCGCGATGGGGCTAAGTGTCAACCTGGTGAATCGGTCTATGCTGACAGTAGCAACTGCCCTAAGGTATTAGGACAGTTGCGTGCCCAGCTGGCTTAGAAAATTAGGCTTTTGGTAATCACGTTTGTGTTGACCAACTGGGCCAAAACGATAAGAGGCCTGTCTATATATTCGCTTATGCCGTGGATCCGTATTGCTAGTGGTGGAGTTGCGATCGCAATTGCCCTGCTGATGATTATCTTAGGAGGGTGGTATTTTACCCTTGGTTTCGGCATCATCGTCTATCTAGGTCAGCTAGAAGTCTTTGCCCTGACCAAGGCAAAGGGCATCAACGCCGCCGTCAAAACCACCCTGATCGTCAGTCAGGTGCTGCTGATCTCAGCCCACGTTGCCCCACCGCTCACCGATGCGATCCTATCTTTGGCGGGCACCTGTATTTGCTTTTATGTCCTGTTTCAGCCCAAGTTTGCCACCATCGCCGATGTGGCCACCTCTATTTTGGGGCTGTTCTATGGCGGCTACCTACCCAGCTACTGGATTCGACTGCGGGATTGGAGCAGCGATGTGACCAATCTTCCCCTAGGCGGCTATTGGCCCACCACCTGGGATTTAGACAGTTTACCCATTGGTTTGATTCACACCTTCTTGGCCTTTGCCTGTATCTGGGCCGCTGACATTGGTGCCTATGTGGCCGGTCGCACCTTTGGTCGCACCCCCCTGACCAGTATTAGCCCCAAGAAAACGGTCGAGGGTGCCCTCTTTGGCATTCTCGGTAGTCTCATCGTCGGGGGCAGTGGAGCCTGGCTGATGCAGTGGCCGCTCTGGTGGATCACGGGGCCGATGTTTGGCACCATTATCGGTGTTTCCAGCATCCTGGGTGACCTGACCGAATCTTTAATGAAGCGCGATGCAGGGGTGAAAGACTCAGGCACCCTCATCCCCGGTCATGGCGGTATTTTAGACCGCACCGATAGCTATATTTTTACCGCACCACTGGTATTCTTCTTTATTACGATGCTGCTGCCGGTCTTGCCGGGCACCTGGCCCGGCGGGTA
Organism: Leptolyngbya cf. ectocarpi LEGE 11479; assembly: GCF_015207065.1. GTDB lineage: Bacteria > Cyanobacteriota > Cyanobacteriia > Phormidesmidales > Phormidesmidaceae > Leptothoe > Leptothoe ectocarpi. The sequence goes on from NZ_JADEXP010000041.1 coordinate 20,542, forward strand.
GGCGGCTTTACGGCTGCACCATGATCTTGCACTGGCAGGTGAGCCGATCGTTTTGGATGGTGAGCGATCGCAAGTCGGTCTGCTCCCCCAGATTCCAACTAAAACCATGCAGAGATTCACTGGATACCTGCTCTCCGGTGGGCAGACACCACCGAGCTGATGTCAGACGCAAAATGTGGCCCTGGTCCACCTCCACCCCGCCTCTTAATTTAATATCTGTTGTAATCTCTGCCCCCACGCCTGCCTGCCGCCGCACCAGATGCAGGGCTAAATCTGTCCCTAAGATTTCCAATTTAGACTGATACTGATCTAGCTGCAGATCTGGCGGCGCAGCTACCCCGTAATGGCTAGCCACTTCTGCCGCTACAGGTTCTTTCGCTAGTAAGGTTTGCCAAAACTCCAACAGCCCCTCTGCCAATACAGAGTCTGTCGAAGATGTCCCCAGACTATCGCCATCAAAGGCCACCTGCCCTTCTACAGGAAATGCCTGTTTGAGCCGTAGGGACTTACCGCGCAGCACCTGTCCAATATTGATCGCAATCCCCGTTGCCTGGGCTGTCACATCAGTAATCCGTACCCCTTGGTAGACAGCCTGCTGGGCCGACAAGGAAACACCGGGAATCCGCCCCGACAACACCTGCCGATCTGTGGCCTGGATTTCAAAGGCTAAATCCCCAATTTCATCCAGCTGGGTTTGCAACCATAACTTGATAGCAACTGGCAGCACACGACTAATCAAGCGGCTGCCCTGGGGTGGGGATACGGCCATGGGAAATTACTAGATATTTTCAGCATTCATCATTGCACATCGCGCAGGCTGCGATCGCAGCCTGCACAGGACATGGGATCCTATAGCGATCCCAATCGCCCTCCATAAAGTCATGAATTCATGACTTTATGGAGGGCTTGTTGACTTAAGGGGGATCGCAATGTCATAAATTCATGACATTGCGATCCCCGAATGTACTGAAAATCCGATAAAACATAGATTTTCCGGGGATCATTTGACTTGATCCCCATAAACTTTCCTGGCACAATAATTCATGAAAGCGATCCCCAGTAGGTGCTGGCCAGTGAATATCGGCCTGTTCCTGACTGGGTGATAAAGCTATTTGATTTTGATTTTTGAAGTGCAGATAAATAGGGATATGGTCATGGGTAACGGTTCTAAGGCTCCATTGGAAGATATGACACTGCGGCAGCTACGTCTGGTCGCGAGTGAGTACGAAGTTTCTCGCTACAGCCGCATGCGTAAGGTTGAATTGGTAGAGGCCATTCGTTCAGCTCAGGCGGCCCGGAAAACTGAGACAGCCACATCCACTGCGCCCGCTGCGCCTGCCACTGTGCCTGCTGCCGAAACTGTAGCCGCTGCCAGCACCGCCAGTACCGCCACCAGCACGGCTGCGGCTACACTCACCATGGAAGAGCTAGCCACCGTAGACGATGGGTTTGGTGATTTACCCGGTGGCTATGGTGAAAGCCGCATTGTACTGATGCCCCGCGATCCTCAGTGGGCCTACGCTTACTGGGATATTCCAGGGGCTCACAAAGAAGAGATGCGTCGTCAAGGCGGCATTCGTCTGGCTATTCGCTTTTACGACGTGACCGATGTTGATATCAACGCGGTTGCTCCCCACAGTCTGCAGCAGTATGAGTGTGATGAGATGGCGCGGGAGTGGTTTTTGCCAATTCCCGTTAGCGATCGCGACTACATTGCTGAGATTGGCTATGTAGCGGCAGACGGTCGTTGGTTATTAATGGCCCGTTCGGCTCCCATCCACGTACCGCCCGTCTATCCCTCCGACTGGATCGAAGATCACTTTGCCACCGTTAACTGGGACAACGATCTGCGCGGTAAGACCGTCATGACTCTGGTACCCCCAAGCAAAAAAGCAGCAGCGACCGGCTTTGATGCCGATGGCAACCCCATCTACGATGCTATCTTTGCCCAGGCCCAGTCCATGGAAGCTCAGCGCATCGCGGGCTCCCTGTTTGGTTCGATGCACCAGGTACCTGAGCAGGCGGTTAGTTCCTTTGTCTTCCCCTCGGGTGCAGGAATGTGGGCACTGCCAACCACGTCTGGCATCAATATGTCCGGTGCTGGCTTCTCCGCTTCCGCACCGCCAGTGCGTCCTCGCCAGTTCTGGCTAATTGCCGATGCTGAGCTGATTGTGTACGGTGCCACTGAGCCCGATGCCACCGTGACCATTGGCGATCGCAAGATCAACCTCAAGCCCGACGGCACCTTCCGCTACCAGATGTCCTTCCAGGATGGTCTGATCGACTATCCCATTAAGGCCGTCGCCGCTGATGGTGAGCAAACCCGTTCCATCCACATGAAGTTCACCCGCGAAACCCCTGAGCGCAATACCAATACCAAGGCCGAGGCCGTTGAAGAATGGTTTGCCTTTTAGGATGGGTTGACCGCATCAACTGATTAACTGAATTCAAACTAGTCAAGGAGGTGTATTACTTACACCTCCTTTTTTTGTCTAGGTGCAGATACTCCCATAGCTCAGTGGGTAATGCCACGTTATGGTGCTAGGGGCAAGGCCACTCAATTCATACTGAGGATCACGCAACGCCTTTTTTAATCATGACTCCCCAAGATATTACAACCCTCCTCACCCAACGCTTTGGTAACGACTCCTGCGCCGTAACCCCCCCCGATGCCTGGCAGGTCGATACCCCTGAGCTACGACTATTAGTCCTGCTATCCCCCGATCAAACCTGGATGCGAATCCTCATCCCCATTGTGGCCACCGCAGAAGCCCAGCCCTTTCTAAACGAAATCCTCGCGGCTAACTTTGATCACACCCAAATGGCTCGCTATGCCACCCATGAAAATACACTGTGGGGCGTATTTCACCACGATTTGGCTAGTTTAGAACACACCCAGTTCTCAGCAGCTATCGATCAGCTATTGACCATGAAACAAGCGGGTGTGGCTCCATTTTTTAATACCCTGATTGAAACACGGGTCCGTCAAATTATTCAGGCGGCCAAACTCCAGGGACAATCCCTAGAAGCCACCATGCAAACCATCAACCGATTTTACGCAGAAGGCATGATGGGCGATATGCAAGACAGTAACTATGGCAATCAAGCCCTGGTAGCGTGGCAACGTCAGCTAGAACGCCTGTGGCCAGAGGTTAATCCACCGGAGTCAGCTAAAAATGAGTAATCACGAGTCATCACCACTGACAGTCATTGATCAGGTCAAAGCGGACTACACGCGATTTCCTCAAGCGCAAAGCTATCACCTGTATGCAAAGGACGTGTATTTCAAGGATCCCATGAATGAGTTTCATGGCGTCACCCGCTATCGACAAATGATTGGATTTATTGAACAGTGGTTTCAGCATATCGAACTTGAACTGCATGGGATAGACCCGATTAAAACGGATAGGTTCACCACTCAGTGGACACTGCACTTTACAGCCCCTCTTCCCTGGCAACCTAGAATTACAATCCCTGGCTGGAGTGAGCTGCAGCTCAATGACGCTGGACTAATTTGTTCTCATATTGACTATTGGAACTGTTCTCGATGGCAGGTGGCTCTGCAATTATTCCAATCGTGACCAGCTCAGCCACACTCAACGCTAAATATCAGCGGCGAGTCTCAATTTTCTTAAGACAATATCCAGCAAACGTGTTCGCTGCGTCACAATATCGGCTGTAACATCCATACCTGGCACCAGCGGATAGCGCTCTTGCTGACGCTGTAAATATGTTTCAGGCAACGCCACTGTAACAACATACCCATAGGCTGTTGAACAGGTATTGCAAGGCGTTACATCTGGCGCAATGGCTTCGATTTGCCCTTGCAAGATACCGTAATCTGGATAAGGATAGGCAGAAACGCGAGCCTGTACAACCTGGCCAACGGACAACTGAGCGATATCTTGAGTATTCACCTGTAGCCTCAGGGTTAGTTCAGGCTGGCGGGGAGTAATATACGTAATGGGCGTACCAGCCGGTAAGCTTTTACCCAACAGATCAGGAGACAGTTGAAAGATAATACCGTCTTGAGGGGCTTTTAGACGTTCAATTTTCCCATCTGCGTGCAGCTCTCCCAGCACTTGATCGGTGACAACTTCCTCATTTTCGCGAATGTACAACGTACTCAGGTTACCTACTTGAGTCGTAATAACCGCCGGGTATGGAGCGCTAGGGCGAATTGTACCTTGGGACCTAACGGTCTGATCGGTCTTGAAATAAACCAATAGGCCGACTAGGAGTCCTAACCCTGCAAACAAGCACCAGGAACTCCATCGGAGCCAGCCATCAGCCCTAGGCAAGATATTATCTAAGTCTAGCAAGGATAACTTAGATGATGTTTCAGTCACGTTCGATCATCTCCTACACGAGTCGAAACATAGCTTAGGATGAGGGCTCGAAATCTCTCTAGAAGAGAAGGGTTTGGGGAATATAGAGCTTTGCTCTTCTCGAAGAGTGGGCAAATGCTGATTATCGTAACAACGGCATAGTCTTAGTAAAGAACAACTTTTAGCTATTTTGCAATCTCGTTTGGTACGATCTAAAAATCATCAGGTCCAGAAAAGTAGTATAGGAATCCTTTACTTTCTCTAACACCCAAAATCGGGAAACAATGGGTGTACTGACTTAAAACAGTTCAAAATCACGGACAACAAGCCCATCACCAATAGCATAAATAGCACACTCAGGAATGTAATTTTTTTGTAATGGTTATCTAAAGAAAAACTCCGGATCGCTCTTTCGCAGGTGGGATATTGGAGCAATGCTGACAGAAGCTCACTTTTCTGACTGAGGGCAATGTAGTACGAACTTGAGGATTTGTATCAGCAGACAAAAACCAACAACAATCTTAGGAGTTACTGATGAAAAGTACCTCAACCTCTTCCCTGTTCTCGAGCTTGTCTCCTGAAGCGGCTAGTCAAACGAAAGGAGGCCACTGGTCCCACAGCCCCTGCTATTACAGCTATAGCTATCCAACGACAGTCCGAGTTCGCTACTATCCCAGCAGCGGCGGCGGTGGCCACACCGTCAATATCAATAACTCTGATATCGACGACGATGCGGTCATTTATGTTGGCTCTTAAACGCTAAAAGCTGAGTTATTAGCAGCCTATTTCATTTCTAAATCGCAGCTAGGCATTGCCTCTCAGCAATGTTTATACGTTTGTTGTTTAGGATTTAGCATTAGCCTGCACCCAGCTTAGTGACTGGGTGTGGGTGACTTCCTTTCATTTTGAAAAGGAGTGAAGTTTTTGTGTTCGGATTAGCTGCTGCAGTAATCACTGGTTATTGTTACTGCAGACCATTGCTAGCTAATCTGGATGCAAGACTTATGGTGCTAATAACGTCTCAATAATTTGATTATTTCACAAGTTGTTTGCCCTAATAGTGTGTCATGTGCCAATTTTCTTCTTGTCATCCGTACGATCAGAGCAGTCGTGCATTGTTTCAGCAACTTTCGTCTGAAACAGCCGCCGCTGTCCAGGGTGGCTACTGGGCTCACCATTCAAACAACACCCATAGCGCTTCACTTGTAAGTGGATCTAATGACTTCAGTGGCTATGGTGGACTGAGTCCTGCCTTTTCATCCTCGTCAAATTTTAGTTCAGTTAAGGAGAGTAAATCGACCTATGGCTATAGTTATGGCTATGGAACAGACTTCTAATTTAATTTGGTAAATCTCATTTGGTATAAGTAATGGCTGAGAGACCCAAGATGGGTTGGCAGCGGCGATACGCGACATTTCGTCAACATAGTGCTGAAGACTGCGGTGCAGCCTGTGTGCTTGCGATCGCAAAACACTACGGCTACGATCTACCTCGTACAAAAGTCCGAGAAGCCGTTGGCACCGGGCAAGATGGCACGACGCTGCTAGGTTTGCAACGTGGCTGTGACGCCATTGGCTTCCGTAGCCAGTCAGTTCAAGCAGATGGCACGACAGCAATTCCAAATTCCAAGATTAGGACATTGTAATGCCCTAGCCATAGTTCCATCAGAACACTAACAACGTTTTAGGAGGTATTGGTTCGTGCCTTTCGTGCCTTTCGTGTTTTTCGAGGTTTGGG